>JAADGJ010000060.1 GCA_013152435.1 Chloroflexota bacterium
CCGCCCGCCCGCTCGATCAGGCACACTGTCTCGGAAGCAGCCTCGGCGTTGCCCCGGTAGTTGACGACCAGATCCCATCCGTGCCGGGCGAGGGCCACCGCGATGCCCCGGCCGATGCCTCGCCCTCCCCCCGTCACCAGCGCCACCCGGCGATCGCCCACCTCAGACCGTCCATCACCCATCGTGGATCACCTTGCTGATCGCCTCTACAAAGAAATAATCCCCCCACATCACGCTCTCATCCACGCCCAACCCCTTGCGCTGATGGTAAATGCCATGCTTGAGGATCCCCTCCCACCCCGGCGTGTCCACGGCAAGGAACTCGGGCTCCGTTAACGTGTCCAGGATGCCCAGGGCATACTCCCGATACAGATGCGCCCGGGCGGGGTCGCCGGTCAGTTTGGCCAGGTTCCACATGCCACTGGCGGCGATGGCGGCTGCGGAGCTCTCATACGGCAGCGCGGGGTCCGGCTCGTCCCAATCATTGGGCGGGATGCCATGAGCCGGGGTGCGCTCGATATAGTAGTTCGCACAGGCCTCGGCGGTGGCCAGGAACCGGGGATCCCGGGTGAACGTGTACACCGTGCCGAACCCATACAGCGCCCACGCCAGGCCACGGGCCCATGCGGAGTCCCCCCGCCAGCCCTGGTGGGTGCTCTGGCGCAGGAACTCCCCCGTCTCCGTATCGAAGATGCCCTCATGAGCCGTGCTGCCATCGCCGCGCACCAGCGTGCGGCGTGTCGTGAGCGAATGGCGATAAGCGACATCCCACAGATCGGCGTCATGGGTCTGCTGAGCGGCATAGAAGATGATGCCCACGTTCATCATGATGTCGATGAACAAGCTGTTCTCCGCAACGAAGGAGCAGAGATATCCACCCTTCCCCTGAAAGCGCAAGGCCAGCGTGCGTCCGGCCTCGATCACCACCCGATGGATCGCCTCATCGCCGGTGAGGTCGTACCACCGCTTCCAGGTGGGCCAGAAGAGGAACCCGAGGTCGTGCACGGTGCGATCCGTCTTCCGATGCTCGATGAGCCGTGAGTAATGCTCGGCCTTCTCTCGCCACCATGGATCCTTCGTGTGTTCATACAGCAACCACAGCTGCCCCCCCAGGAAGCCCTCGCACCAATTGGTCCACGCCTCCCCCTCATGCTTCCACTTCCCGTTTACCGTGTACATGGGGAAGTAATCGGGATATGTCTCGACCAGATGCCGCAATTGCCGCCCGGCAAACGCCAGCGCCTCCCGACACTTGTGATCGATGTCCTTGCGACCGGCCATCGGGTCTCCTCGCTCGAACAGATCGGCGTACTCCCCCGCCGGATGCGTGCGGCTCACGCCCGGCCGGTGGTGACTTATGCGTCGCCACCTCACACGACCACAGCGGAATATAAGAAAGCCCCTACCTCATCCCCGGGGAGGTCGCACGCGCAGCCGCCGGGGACTCAGGCGACCCTCAGAGGTCTCATCAGCTCTTATCTTGTAGGCATCAAGCCCAGGACTTCAACACCCTATGTGGCGCGTAGATCCCATCGTGAGGAAAGAGAAGCAGACAGGTAAAACCAGGAGCATCGCCGAGCGAGCCCAGGAGAAGCGCGGCGCCCACAGACCGACACCGGGAGGTCCACGCAGCCAGGAATCGGTGCCGATCCCGCTCGACGAGATCCAACGCAGGTCGGGTTCACGCGACGCCGGGCTCCTGCTCGGCTACCTCCGTCTTGCCCATACGATCCGCATAAGCTTCCAACGCCGTTCGATTGTGCACACGCACCAGGCGCTCCAGCAGATCCGGGTCCCTGGCGCGCAAGGCGTCCAGCATACGCCAGTGCTGCTCCTGAGCCTCTCGCACCCGCCTGGCGAAGACGTCGCTGAGATAGAGGCGCCGCAAGCGCTCCCAGTGATCGACGACCTTGCTCATCAGAGCGCCCACCAGCGGGGTGCCCGCCTTCTCACAGATGAACTGGTGCAGC
This sequence comes from Chloroflexota bacterium, assembly GCA_013152435.1. Taxonomy (NCBI): domain Bacteria; kingdom Bacillati; phylum Chloroflexota; species Chloroflexota bacterium. Next base: position 1,971 of record JAADGJ010000060.1, read on the forward strand.
TGGATATTCGCCTCCGACCACTGATCCAGATCGTCCAGGAGATCGTCCATGCGGCGCAGACGCTCCTCCAGCTCCTGCAGATCCTCATCGCTCATCCGCTGGCAGGCCGCACGCCCGCTGATGATCTCCATCGCCTCCAGGAGCTCAAAGACCTCAGTGACCAGCCCCGTGTGCACCTCGGTGACCGTGGCACCCACATAGGGCTTGATCTCCACGAACCCATCGGCCTGGAGCTGCTGCAACGCCTCTCGGATCGGGATCTGGCTCACGCCGAGCTGAGAGGCCAGATCATCAATGATCAGGCGAGTTCCCGGCGGCAAATCACCGGCCAGGATCGCATCACGTAAGGAGTCATACACCAACTCTTTCTTGCTGCGGAAGCTAGTAATCTGTCGCATTGAGCAAACCCCTTTCATGAACGACTAAACGGAGGTTAATATATTTTATAGGTAAACGAGCATATTGTCAAACGGACTTTATTACCGGTAACGCGTCCTCCCGAAAGCATACATCATTAGCGCTCGCGTGAGCTTTACAATTTTACTACTTTGCGCTATAATTGGTTCAAGCTGGTGATCACCACCCAAGGGCGATCTTCCAGCCCTTTTGTTTGCCGGTATCCTGTCCTGCCAGGGGCCTGGGAGCGAATCCTTACATCCCTCAGGTACCCTTTTTTGTACTCCATATCCGGTAAAATCCTACACGGTGACGAAAGGCAAAGCGCCATGGCCGAAGAACAGGTTTATCTCACTCCAGAAGGTTTCAAAAAGCTGCAAGAAGAGCTGGACTACCTCCGCAATGTGCGCCGACCCCAGGTCGCTCAACATATCCACGACGCCAAAGCGGACGGAGATATCTCCGAGAACGCAGGATACGACGAGGCGAAAAACGAACAGGCCTTCGTCGAAGGACGTATCAAAACCATCGAGGCCATGCTGCGCAAGGCGATCATCATCGAAGAGAGCGGCAGCACTCACGAAGTGCAGTTGGGCTCCTCCGTCACGATCAAGGAGGTTGACGGGAACGAGCTGGAGACGTACCAAATCGTCGGCTCCGCCGAGGTAGATCCAGCCAATGGTAAGATCAGCAACGTATCGCCGCTGGGCAAAGCGCTGCTCGGCCGTCGCGTCGGCGATAAGATCACCGTACAAACCCCCGGCGGCGTCCTGCACTTCGAGGTGGTAGAGATCGCTTAGCGGCCCCACACAGGCCGATTCCACCCACGCGACCCGGCTCTCGGGTCGCGTTATCATGCCTGCAAATCGCCACATCCCAGGAGAGCAACATGAGCGAGCCACTGACCGAGCAAGAGGTCGTGCGACGACAGAAGCTGGAGCGCCTGCGAGAGGCGGGCATCGATCCGTATCCGCCTCGAGCTCATCGAACGCACACGGCCGCCGAGGCCATCGCCGCATTTGAAGCGGGCCAACTCGGCGAGGACCAACCCGTCACCGTGGCCGGTCGGCTGATGTCCATGCGTGTGATGGGGAAAGCCTCCTTCGCTCACATCGAGGACGGCAGTGGCCGAATCCAGTTCTACATCCGCCGGGATGTGGTAGGAGACGAACTCTACAACTTCTTCCGAAAGGATCTCGATCTCGGGGATTTCGTCGAGGTGACCGGGCCCGTGTTCCGCACCCGAACGGGAGAGGTCACCGTCCAGGTGCAGAAGATCCGCCTGCTGGCGAAGGCGCTGCTCCCTCTGCCGGACAAGTGGCACGGGCTTCGTGACGTGGAGACCCGCTATCGGCACCGATACGTCGATCTCATGGTCAATCCCGAGGTGCGCCAGGTGTTCATCACCCGGGCGCGAGCGGTCCAGGCCCTGCGCCGTTTCCTGGATGACCGGGGGTTTCTGGAGGTGGAGACGCCCATCCTACAGCCGGTTTACGGCGGCGCAGCCGCACGCCCCTTCATCACCCACCACAACCAGCTCGACCAGGATCTCTACCTGCGCATCTCCTTTGAGCTCTACCTGAAACGCCTGCTGGTAGGCGGCTACGAAAAGGTCTACGAGATCGGCCGAGACTTCCGCAACGAGGGGATCTCCTTCAAGCACAACCCCGAATTCACCCAATTGGAGTTCTACTGGGCATATGCTGACTACGAGAAGCTCATGCCCCTAGTCGAGGAGATGGTCGCCTACGTAGTGCAAGAGGTGCTGGGATCCCCCCGTCTACAATACCAGGGCCACGAGATCGACCTGTCCCCTCCCTGGCGACGCGTGACGCTACGCGAAGCAATCCGCGAGCGCACGGGGATCGATTACGCACAGCACCCCACGGCGGATGAGCTGGCAGCGGTCATGCGGGATCGTGGCTTTGACCCGCAGCCCAAAGCCACATGGGGCAAACTGGTCGACTACCTCCTGAGCAGCCAGGTGGAGCCCCATCTGATCCAGCCCACCTTCGTCCTGGACTACCCCAGGGACATCTCACCGCTGGCAAAGAAGAAGCCAGATGATCCCTCACACGTGGAACGTTTCGAGCTCTTCATCGGCGGCATGGAGCTGGGCAACGCCTTCACGGAGCTGAATGACCCCCTCGACCAGGAACAGCGCTTCCTGGAGATGCAGAAGCTATACGCCCCAGGGGACGAGGAAGCTCATCCCCTGGACGAGGATTACCTGCTGGCGCAGCGATACGGCATGCCCCCCAACGGCGGCTTCGGCATGGGGATCGATCGACTCACGATGCTTCTGACCGATAAGTCCTCCATTCGGGAGGTCATCCTCTTCCCCCATCTACGGAGTAAGGATTGAGCGTTCCCTACACAACACGCGGCACGCGATTACCTGAGGAGGTGTACCTCACCCACTCCCATCAAGAGCCCTCGGAGCCAGGGAGGGACGGTTGACGCATCCGCTCTACATCGCCTTCGTCTGGCACATGCACCAACCGGATTACCGTGATCCCACCACGGGGATCATCTGCCTCCCGTGGGTCCGTCTGCACGCGGCCAAAGATTATCTGCACATGGCCGAGGTTCTGGCGCAGTATCCCCATATCCACGCGACGGTGAACTTCACCCCCGTGCTGGTCGAGCAGCTGGAGGCATATGGGGCGGGGATCGCGGAGGACCACATCATGCGCCTCAGCCGGCAGCCCACGTGGACGGACGAAGAGCGAGCGTACATCCGCAACCTCGGCTTCAGCGCCCATCGAGACAGGATCATCCACCGCTATCCCCCCTATTGGGCCCTTCTGGAACGCCATGAGGCCGCGCCCAACGATCTGCAGGCATTCAACGATCAAGAATATCGGGATATCCTGGCGTGGTTCCAGCTCGCGTGGACGGATCCCAACCGCCTGGAACAGGACGAATCGTTGCGGCGGCTAGTGGAGAAGGGACGGGATTTCACCGTCGAGGATCTGGAGTACATCATCGACTACCATCGAGAGACGTGCGCCCACGTGGTGCCTCTTTACCGCGAGCTGGCGGAGCGCGGACAGATCGAACTCACCGCTTCGCCTTATTCTCACCCGATCCTGCCCCTGCTGATCGACAGTACCCACGCCCGGCGCCCCACCCCGGGGCTCCCCGTGCCACAGCCGCCATTTCAGGCCCGGGAGGATGCGGCCGTCCAGCTCCAAATGGCGATCGAACACCACGAGCGAGCCTTCGGGAGCCGCCCCGTCGGGCTGTGGCCCTCGGAGGGCGCTGTATCCCAGGAGGCCGTAGAGGAGATCGGCGCAGCCGGATTCCGCTGGCTGGCCTCCGATGAGGCCGTGCTGGGCCGCTGTCTGGGCCGCTGGTTCCAGCGTGACGCCCAGGATACCGTCACCACCCCCCATCTCCTCTACCAGCCCTACATCATCATGATCGATAATCAGCCTGGGCCGGTCATGATCTTCCGGGATCACGTCCTGTCCGATCGGATCGGGTTCGTCTATCAGCACCTGCCCGGGGAACAGGCGGCGGAGGATTTCATCGTGCGCCTGCAGATCATCCGGCACCGGCTGCCCGATACGCAGCCTTACCTGGTCTCCATCATCCTGGACGGCGAGAACTGCTGGGAGGCATACGAGCACAACGGTGACATCTTCCTCCACAGCCTCTACCGCCGCCTGCAGGAGGATCCGGACCTGCGGACGGTGACGGTCAGCGAATATCTGGAGATGAATCCCCCACACAACATGCTGGCCCGCGTGACGACCGGATCGTGGATCAACGGGGACCTCACGACCTGGATAGGAGATCCCGGCCATATCCAGGCCTGGTCTCTCCTGCGTGACACCCGGGCGTTTCTGACCTCTTTCCAGGCCGCCCACCCCGAGTTATCGGCCGAAGCTCGCCAACGCGCCTGGCAGGCGATCTACACCGCCGAGGGGAGCGACTGGTTCTGGTGGTACTCGGAGCGCAACACATCCGACCAGGATGCGCTTTTCGACGAGCTGTTCCGGAATCACCTGGCCAACGTCTATCGGGCGCTGGGACAGCCCGTCCCCGAGATCCTGATGCGGCCGATCCCGGCCGAGGCCGGCTCCCCGGAGCAGCCTCCTATCCAGCCTCAATACATCACCCCCCGGCTGCAAGCCCTGCCGGATCCCTCGCAGGAATGGGGGGAGGCGATCCATGTGCAAGCGGTGGCCTCCACAGGGGCCATGCAGCAGGCCGGCAGCGGCTTGCGGGCCCTGCGCGTCGCCTACGATGCGGAGAATCTCTACCTGAGGCTAGAGACCATTGAGCCGCTGACAGGGCTGCGCCTGACGGTGCAGATCCGTGACGCGGCAGGACAAGAGCACACCCTCGCATGGCAGCCGGACCAGACGGACGCCACTATGAATGGGCGCTCACTGCCCACGGCGACGGGGGAATCCGTGCTGGAGGTGGCCGTTCCTTTCGAGGTGTTGGGGGTGCATCTGGGAAGCCGGCTGTGGATACAGGCACAGGCCGCCCACGGCGATGAGGAGATCAACCGGGTGCCCACCGATCAGCCATTGGAGCTGGAACTGACGCCGCCCCCCAGTGAGGCAACAGAACCACAAATTCACGCTTGACATCCGCCCAGAGGTGAGTATAATTATATGCGAAGCGGGTGTAGTTCAGTGGTAGAACGTCAGCTTCCCAAGCTGAATGTCGTGGGTTCGAGTCCCATCACCCGCTCCTTACGCGAGATGTAGTGCATGCCCTCCATGTGCCGACTAGATGTTGTGGTTCGGCACAAAGTTGGAGGGCTTTTGCATGCCTGGAGACATTCAGCTTATCCCACTCCCCACATGCCTCGACATGTTCCTCCTCCACCAGGAGGCCAGCCATCACACCCGGCGCACCATCGAATTCTACCGATACAACCTCTCACGCTTCCTTGCCTTCCTGGAAGATCAAGGCGTCCAACACCCACAAGCAATAACCCCCCATCACATCCGTCAATTCCTGGTCACACTCGAGCGCAGAGGCCTCAAAGATACCACCGTTCACAGCTTCGCCAGGCCGATTAAGACATTCCTCAACTTCCTGGTGTCGGAGGGCATCCTGGAAGCCAGCCCTATGCACAAAGTCTCCATGCCCAGGCTCGAGCAACGCATCCATCCGCCGTTCAGCGAGGATGATATCCGGAAGCTGCTGGCTGCATGTGGCCAAGACTGGTATGGCTTAAGGGACAAAGCGATCATCCTCTGCCTGCTCGACACAGGGCTGCGAGCAGCTGAGTTCGTGAATCTGAACGTTGGAGACATAGACGGTGATGGCACGATCACCGTACACGGTAAGGGGGGTAAGGATCGCTACGTGCACGTCGGTGCACTGGCGAGAAAGGCGCTGGTGCGGTATCTGGCGACCCGAGGCCATCTGCTCCCACACGCCCCAATGTGGATTGGTCGCACAGGGAAGCGTCTCACCGTTAGCGGCCTGTTCCAGGCCATGAGGCGACGAGGCCGACAGGCGGGCGTCTGGCCTGTCGGCCCCCATCGCTTCCGGCGCACATTCGCCATTTGGGCGCTCAGGAACGGCATGGATGTGCATCACCTGCGAGCCATACTGGGCCATGCAGATCTGCAAATGGCCCAGCGGTATCTCGCCCTCGCAAAAGATGACCTTATAGAAGCACACCGACTGGCCAGCCCGGTTGACAACATGCGATAGCGCTTGACGCTATCGCACGTATGTGCTATGATCGCACAAAAGCGGCGACCGCCGGTGCGCACACACCGACGGCCGCCTGACCTCCCGCTGTTGGGGCAGCGGCGAGGCCGGCGCCATCATAGCACAACACAGCCCTCATGCCAAAGCCCCCAGCGGTGAGACTGGGGGCTTTCCCTATGCAACGCTACAAAACCATCCACCCCACACCCGGGGCCAACAACACAGATGGCACAGTCCTCATTGTGCCTCCCTTGACACGCGAGGCCTTCCGCCTGTTCGTGCCGCCAATTCTGATCGCCATCGGCCTGTGGGCCGGCGGATTCGCCTCCATCGCCACGGCCGTTCTAGTGCTACCGGCCTGGACTGTGCTCTACACGATCGGCTCTTCGCTCACCCTCTCACAGCTCGCCTATGCGCTCATGATGTATCGCCTGGAAGCCCAAAAAGAGCGCAATAGACACGAGGAAGCAATGGCCCAACTCAGCATCCAGAAGTCCGTCAGCATGGCACGGGCGCAGCTTGAGATTGAGCGACACGAGATCGCAGCCAAGGCGCTCACGGCATCGGCCACATCGCCGCTCGACGGCGGAACACTATGGGATATATCTGAGCAGGCTCTAATCGACGCTGTGCTCGACGCTTATCGTGTCGCTGGACCAGATGGCTACTTACCCAATGACAAAGAGTGTCCGTTCGGGCGCAGAGCCCTAGGCGGCCTGTACACAGAGATCCGCTACCGGCTGGCAAACCCGGGTGAGAAATTCGGCATCGCAGGATCGCCGCCGGTCGCCACATATGACAAGGGGTCAAAACGCTGGCATCTGAACCTCAAGGATTACCCCACAGCTGCTCAGGCACTACAGGCTCTCACCGGCAGACGCTGGCTGGCTCAGTAGTCCCCTACTGACAGCTAACGACTCCCTGTTAATAGTTCACTACCACCCATGGCCAGGGTGGTGGGGTGGCGCCACCACCACCCACCACCCTATTCACACCTCGTATTGAAGAACAACTGAACCACCCGGAAATCCTGCTCATTCACCTCACAGTCCGGAACATTCGGCCACAGATCGGCTGCCGGATTGTATCTGGTATCCCCACACGTGCTGCCATACGCCATAGCAAGCGTACTGAAGTCCAGGATATCTACCCTCGCGTCACCATTCACATCGCCAACACAACAAGCTACCGTTTTCTGCCCATCCTGGCCATCCTGCGCACTGGCAGCGAACCCCATCGCCAACACAAGCACAAGAACCACCAGCAAAGAAACAAACTTCCACATCATGCACTCCTCCTGCTCATCACACCAGACAGCACAAGCAACTGACCAGCCTCCCGGGGTGTAATCGTACCATCAGCAACCATCATCAGCGCCAACTGCGGTCGACTTCCAGCCCCTGTTTTTCTGTACACAGCCGACATCGTGTTGTGTACTGTGCTGGCAGACACACCCAGACGCAGAGCAATCTCCAGATCGGTCAACCCGCACACGGCCAGAAGCGCAACCTCGAGCTCCCGTTCCGACAACAAATCGCCAACCATCGTTAATCTATGGGCACAATCTCCACCCTTGGCTCTATCGTTCCCGGTCTCAGAATCACATATACTTCCATGCGGCATCGCTCCTCGTTCAACACCTCTTGGATCTTCTCCAGGCAACGCCGCGCCCGGGACTGCCTTTCTTGCTCCAACAGTGCTCTCGCCTCTTCAGGAGCAAGCGTGCCGTTCCTTCCCATCTCTCACCTCACGGTTGCGTCGCTAGCGTCGTGACAGATCCATCGTCCCAAATGACGCACAATTGTGTCTTGCCAGTACCATCATCACGTGCGAATAGTCGCAGTGCATCCGCTGGGGATGCAGATGGCGTCGTCATTTCCCTTAGCACGAGATCGCCGTTAAGGTCAAATTTACCGGCTGGAGATGTAGTATCGGCACCGATATCTCCCGCAGATGTAATAGTCAATCGATCAGAGCCCAGGTTGAAATCGCGTATTTTCAGACTATCATTGTCAGCACCGTCTACGACAAAACCCCACTTCCGAGCATCATTTTCAATCCGGATTGATGGAGATTTATCAACTCCCGTCGTCGACACTGTGATATATGTTGAGTATGCGCTTGTGAATATTGCGTTTTGAGCCAACCCTCCGCTATTAACCTCTAATATCACTGTTGGAGCTGTGTTTATTCCAACTCTACCGGCCGAATCAATCCGCACCCTCTCCGCCCCGGCCGTGTAGAAGAACATGGCGTCTGATGCATTGGAGTATTGAATCCGCCCCATGTCTGCATTGTCGGTATCACCAAATTTGTAAACGAGTGATCCGACGGTTGATCCGATGAACTGGACAACCGCGCTACCGGCCGTGTTGGTGATGAGCAAGACGCCGTTCGTTGTATCCAAACCAGCCGTTGGGGCCGTATAGCTCTTTGAGATGTGAGCTAGCATGACGGGCGATCCAATACCCACCCCCCATCTGCCGTTTGCATCTACAGCAGCCAATACGGTTCCCGCGCTATCCTGCCACTCCTGCAGATTCGCCGTCTGACTCGCAGCCCCTTTGACCGTGAGCGGCACGTCGGTCGCATCATTCGCTACAGCGAGCGATTGTCCGTATAGAGTAATGTTGCTGTCAACGCCAGAGTCACCAATTGCAAGCGAGATCCCGCTACTGCTCGCCGACGTTACATTGAGAATGTAATTTCCCTGAACTTGCCAGCTACCATTAACGCCCAGTTGGGCATAGGTGGCACCTGTCGAGTCGAGCGTGCTCAGATAAATCGTGCCGGTATATGGGCTTGCCACGGGCTCCGCCTGGATATACAGCACGACCGTGTCAAAGAAGCGCTTCGCCTTCATGTAGGCCAGCACAGAGTTCGTGGAGTGCTCCACGAACTCCACGCCGTTCGCCTGCGCTGCACTGAACACCACCTGATAGCCCGTCTCTGACAGCGCTCGCACACCTCCAGCAGCCGGCGGCAAATCATAGGCCACACCGGCCCCGCCACCACCACCCGTCCCGCCAGCCCCGCCTGTACCGGCTCGCCCGGACACCACACCCGCCAGAACCTGCCCAATGCCGGGACTCCGGTCACCAAACCGTATCTCATACGCCAGGTTACCCTCAATCATCCGGGTGACCACATCCGTAATCAAAAACGATCCGCTCACCCCGGCCACAGAGTTGACGATGCTCACGTACTGCCCCGGCTCCAGACCCTGCTCCAGCGTGACCAGCCGGCCGCTATACCGACTATCTGCATACTGCGCCAGCAGCGCATCCGCCAAAGCTTCCGCCTTCGTCTGGCTCGTAATCGTCTTATCCTCCACGATGTAGTCGAACCAGCGCCCAAACTTCGTGTAACTCGACGAATCGCTCCGCTGCGCCGTCACATGCACATCGTACGTATACACCACCTCAATGTTGCTCGTCCCAGCCGCTGGTGCTGTCGCAAACCGCAACACCCCATCCACGTAATTCACATACACGTCGTATCCGGACGAATCCACAAAATCCGTCCCAACAGATTGCGCCGCGCCATCCACCTCCACGCTCACCACCGACCGCACCGGCCGATTCGTGAGCCTGAACATCGTCGTCGTTCCATCACCGCTGAAACTCTCCGTAACCGGATCGCTTGCCCTGATCCCTCCTCGCACCGTGATCCGGTTGCGAATATCGCTGGCGTCCTCCTCGAACTGCCACGAATCCTCCAGATAACCAAACGTCGTCACATTGTCCGGGCTGTCGCTCAGCCCAAACGGAGCCGCCGTCGCCGACTCGCCGTGGTAGTGCACGTCCTTGTTCGGATCCACATACCACACATACCCAGTGAGATCGGCGATCTTCTGCATCGCCTCGTAGAGCGTGACGTTATTAAAGCTCACGCTCTCGATCGTGCCCGAGGACGCCACGCTCGTCGTCGTGAACCCCTCAGCCCCCAGATACGTGCTGATGAGATCCTGGATGATCGCCTGATCCGTTTGGTTCAGATAATGCTCGTCCACGAGCTTCGTGCGGAACAGTAGCGAATAATCCTCGCACTCCGCCACATAAATCGTCCCCGTGCCCGCCACGATATCCCGCTTCACACTGACAATGTACCCGGCGAACAACTTCGTTGTCCCATCCTGGATCACAATCTCCTGCCACGCCGACGGCGTGAAGCCATAAAACTCCAGCCGGCACGAATCCGTAACCTCCCCCAGCGTCCGCCGGATCTCCAGGCTCTCATAAACCACATTCGCCGTGCGGTCGACACCACCAACCGTCACCGTCAACGCCATCGCCTCGCGCTCCCCGCTACCTGCTCCCTGCTATCGGCGGCTTACCGCAACCTCACCCCTGCCTGCACCATCTCTCTCACGATCGCCCTCGCCAACGCCTCGGCGCTATCCCGATCGCCGCCCTGGACGTGAACATCCACGTTGTACACATTCCCACCGTATCCGCCGCCGGCCAGCGCAAACGCGGGCATTCCGCTTCCAGGCATCAGATCACGCAACGCCTGGCTGGCAGCCCCCATGCGCTGCCTGATGCCCAGCGCCAGCCCCTCCGGAAGCGCCCGGCCTATCTCTACAAACACCCTGGACGGCGACGACACACCCAACTCATGCTGCGCCATCTTGGCTGCCTCCCGGGCCATTATCGCCGCCTCATTCGTGACCTCGTCAAGAGCATCGCTCATTCCCGTGGCCAATCCTTGCCCAATCGCCTGGCCAGCCTGCTGGGCGATCTGCGCCACTGACCCAGGCACTGATGGATACAGGGCAAAGTCCGCCAATCCACGGGCCAAACCTCTCATCATCGCCGCCCCGGCTTCGTAGAATGAAGCAGCCTGATCCCCCAGCGCATCTGCAAACGCCCTGAATAGATCCAACACGGCCTGCATAAACGCCTGGATCTGATCCAACGTTGGCATCGTCGTACCACCAAGATCGGACAGGAAGCTCAGCGCAGCCTGGAACCCGCCCACGATCCGCTGTAAGACATCGGAGAAATTGGCCACCAACTCCGCCGCCTGCGGATCCAACGTATTGATAATCCAATCCCGCCAGGAGTTGATCGCACGCAACAGCGCCAGATTGAACGCCTGCAACTGCCTGTCGAAAGCGCTTCCCACCACACCACCATTCGGCCCGGCCAACCAGCCGGCCAAATTCGTATCCATCAGATCCTGGAAAAGTCGCAGCATATCCCCCAACCCGCTCGCCAACGACCCCAGCGCCTCCCCAAAGGCGCCTACCGTATCCAAAACCTCATTACTCAACTGCGTAACCACAAACTGATACGCCCTGGCCACCACCTGGCGCACACCATCCATGAACGCAGCAATCGCCGCCTCGCTGGGAGCAACATACGTCACCAGACCACGCAACAGATCCAGCGTGCTCCCCAAACCATCCGCCAGCGAACCAATTGCCCCTCCCCACTGCTCCATCAGATCCGTAGACATTCGCTGGAACTGAGACAGAATCCAATTACGGAACGCAAACATCAATCCCTGCACATCCCTCATGAACCTCCGGATATTCCCAGTTCCACGAACATTCACATACTCATGCAGACCACCCAACAGATCCAGTGCACTCCCAAGTCCACCCGCAAGAGACCCTATGGCCCCACCCCACGCGTCGATCAACTCCGTGGACAGGCGAGGGAACTGCTGCAAAACCCAATTCCTGATCGCAAACACCAATCCCTGCACATCCCTCATGAACCTACGAATGTTCCCTGTCCCACGGACATTCACATACTCGTGCAATCCGCCAAGCAAATCGAGGGCACTTCCCAAGCCATCCGCCAGCGAACCGATCGCATTCCCCCAGGCATCGATCAGACTCGTGGACAGATGCGGGAACTGCCGCAAAACCCAATTCCTGATCGCAAACACCACCCCCTGCACATCCCTCATGAACCTACGAATGTTCCCCGTACCTCGGACGTTCACATAGAATCGAAGCCTACCCAGCAGATCCAGCGCATCCCCAAGCCCACTCACCATATCACCCACAGCAGCCATAAACTTCCTGGACGCGGCAAGCCCCATCTCACTGAAATCTCGCGCCATTGCGGACACGGCATCGATCAACCATCCAGCAAACTCCACGATCTCACGAGTCGTACGACGCACATACGTAGGCGCACGGAACCGCCTCAGATCGTCCAGATATGACACCACACCACCGATCGCATCTACCACCTTTGGCACGGCCTCTATCAGAATCCTCGCCTTCTTCAACCCATCGCCCACATACGCATCCGCAGTTTCCACCACAAGATCCATCATCCTCATCGCCGCCTCAAACACTTCCCTCGCCCGCCGGTACCATCCGGGAGACAACCGCCAGCGACGAAGCGCATCCTGCATGCCCACAAGGTTATCAACGGCCTTATCAAGAGCCTCTACGATTTCACTGAATGCACTCACATCATCAGTAGAGGATACCTTCAACGACACGCTGAGTGCATCTCGAACCCTCTTTGCCCCCCTCTTGATCCCAATCGCAAATCCAAGCATCGTGTTCTCGCCAATCTCTATGAAAACTCTTGATGGCGAGTGCATACCCAACGCCGCCTTAGCTGCACTGATCGCACTAGAGACGACCCCCTTGGCTGCAGACGCTAACGCCGCTGCTTTACTCTTTACACCGCTGATCATGCTGTCAATCAATGCAGCACCTACCCCATGTAAGCTAAAATTGCTAATGGCGGACCTAACGTTGTACAGCATCTGGCGCACAGTCGCCAGAAGATTGTCCATCTTGATCTTGGCCGCATCATACATCTCCTGGAACTTCTGTCCTGCCTCACCAGGAAGATCGGCGAACGTGTTGACGATTGCCTGAAACAGACTGGTGATGATAGCTGTTTCCATCTTCAGGAAATTGCCGAGAATTGCGATCGCTCCATCAGCCATCGCTTTAATCGCCTGCTTTGCATGCTCTAAAGCGACACTGTAATCTCCTTCGATCAGAGCCTTGATCGCGGCTACCACCTCCTCAAACACAGTACGCAGCGTAGTAAAGAAGACCGTGGCAGACCGTACCACCGATCCGACAACTGTTGGCACGGCCCCCATAATCGCCGCTAGTGTCTCGCCAAACAGCTTCACTGCTATCACCAGGGTAGTACCTAGCAGCTTTGCCAACGGTTCTAGGACAGGTCTGGCAGCCTCCCATAACGCCTGGAACTCTGGCCCCATCTTCGCAAACTCGGCGATCATATCCTGAAACGCCGTAATGATCCGATCAACCGTGGGGCCGAAATACTCCGCCAGTAGCCCCCATACCTCCTGCATCCTACCAACAGCTTCCGAGAACATCGTTTGCGTCTGAATCACCGAAGAAGCCAGACCCTCTTGGGAAAACCAACTCCGTATCTGCTCCAGAACAGGCTGCATGGCCGACCATGTGCTCTGCAGCGCATTCTGGAGCCCACCCCATGCCACATTCCATTGCTCCTGCAAGACCGACAAAGCCGTCGGAAGGTTGGCCTCCAGCCACACCTTAGCTTCAGCCAACACGCTCTGAATCGTTGTCCAGGCCGTCGATAACGCAGCCTGAACAGCAGGCCACACACTTTCCCAGATGCCTTGCAACGCAGCCAGTGCCGTTGGGATCGTTGTCTCCAAAAAAGACAGCATCGCCTCTAGCGTAGGCGCCATCCCCTCCCACACGCTCGCCACTACCTGGCCAACCGCGCCCCATACTGTCTCAAATGCTGACTGCCATATCCCCACCGCAGCCGGCAGTACACTCCCAAGCCATCCCCTGATCTGCTCAACCAGCGGAGCCATCACCTCCACAGCCTGCTGTACACGCGGGGCTAGCACCCCCCAAACCTCCTGCCATACACCAAACAGCACATCTACTGCCTGCGGAATCGCCTCCTGCAGCCACCCGCGAATCGTCTCCACCAATGGCCCTATCATCTGCTGAGCCGTCGACACGACCGCCTGCATTCCAGTCCATGCCGTTTCCCATCCAGTTCGTAAAATTTCTACCGCCTGCGGGATTACCGTCCCAAACCAACTCCCTATCTGCTCTATAACTGGAGATAATGTGCTCAGCAGGGAGCCAACCTCATCACGGAATCGCACCAAAGCATCTCGCAGCTGATCGCTGCTAGGCACAGCCTCTGCAAGCACGCCGATCCATTCCGTCAACCTTTGCACCATCGGTGTCAGGAAATTCTCAATCAACGGCGTGCCCACGTTAATCATCAACGCCTCCAGCGAACCCTGTAACTGCTCCCATGCCGCCGAGAGCCCTTTTGTCCGAGCATTTGCCACCTCCTGCGCCGTTGCTGCATTGGCGATCGCCTGTGTCATGTCATCCCAACCCTGTACGCCCTCAGCCAACAGCGTCTGCAACGCCTTCATGCCGTATGTGCCAGCCAACGTCTGAGCATATTGCTGCTTCTGCTTATCCGTGAGGCCTGCAAAGGAGGTGGAAAGCTGGGCGATGATATCCCGCATGGGTAACATCTTCCCCTGGGCATCAAACAGGGAGACACCCAATTCCAGCAACGCCTCCTGGGTCTTCTTCGTCGGTGACAGCAGATTGGCGAACATCGACTTCAGAGCCGTGCCCGCTTCCGCTCCCCGAATGCCTCGCGTACTCAAAATTGCCAGCGCCGTATTCGTTTCCTCCAGCGACAGCCCCATTGCCGCTGACGTCGGGCCCACATTTTGTAAAGCCTCTGCCAGATCAGCAACGGATGCCACGGATGCGTCGGCAGCACCCACAAAGTTGTTGGCGATCTGTGTGGCTTGCTCAGCACTGAGGTTAAATGTTGCCATAGAAACGGCGACCACATCCGACGCCTGCGCCAGATCCAGCTCGCTCGCAGCCGCCAGGTCAACCGCCGCACGCAACGCCCCCGAGAGCGACGTCGTGCCCTCCAAATACCCCTGCAGATCCCCAAAGATCTGCTTCGTGTTCAGCCCGGCCTTGTAGAAATTCGTCATCGCATCGGCCGCCTCGCTGGCGCTGATCCCAACCAACTCCGTATCCGCACCAACCGCAACCGCTGCCTGTCGCAGATCTCCCAGCGCCGTCCCCGAAGAACGCGCCGCCACCGCTAGCACATTCATCTGTGCTTCGAAATCCGCCGCCACTTGAGAACTCTTCATCCCAAAACCGACGATGGCGGCCCCCATCGTCGCCGTTGCGCCGATGAGTGCCGCCTTACCTACGCCAGCGAACTTTCGGATTCCGTTGTCGGCCCGAGCCATCTCCCGCTGAAACTCGCCTATATCCGCCCCAACCGACACGAACAGCCGGGCCGCTTCAGAGCCTAGAGCCACCTACCGCCTCCTGATCGCACGCCGTGCCCGGGCACGCTGCTCTGCCCTCTTGCGCTCTCGCTTCCGCTCGTGCTCCCGCAACTGCTCCAGCGCCACCCAATACGTGAACTCAGCCGTACTCATGCGCTGGCGGAGCTCGGCTACCGTCATTCCCAACCGCTCCGCCAGCGCAAACTCAAACATCAAATCAGGATTCTTCAGGAAAGGAACGCTTCGCTTCCTCCACCGCCTCCCTCGTCAGGCCGGAAAGCTCCAGGATCGCCCGCAGCACACGATCGATTGCCCCTGCGGACTTCTTCCTGAGCAACTCGTAGTGCTCCTCCGTGAAGGCTGGATCAACCACACCGTGGATGAACATCAACATCTCCAGCCGGTCGCCGTCGATCTCCCCCTTCACCGTCGCCTTCTTTCGCAGCTCCTGCTGAGTTGCCTTGGAAAACGATCGAATGCGAACGGCGCCGCCCCACTCCGGCACCTCGATCACACGCTCCTCCAGATCCGGAGCCTCCAGCACCTGCTCCACAGACAGAATCTTCACCCTACCAGCCATGTCACCTCCCGCCAACTCGCTCACTCGCTGATTCGCTGATTCGCCCACTCGCTGACTCGCTCTTAGTACGTGCCGCGGGTGATGCTATCGGACACCTGGAACTCCGCCGAGAACGTAGCAGCCCCGTCCACGCCGGTGGTCACCTCGTACGACGTACAAATGCACTCACCCGTGTACTTCGGAGACCCCGTGCTGCTACCGGCCGGCCCATACTCAAAGGACGACGTAGAGCTGGCCCCCAAAATGCCGTTGAGCAGGCTGTCCACCGTCGGATCATAGACCCCCTCGATACTGATCGTCGCATCCTTCAGACCGGCGATGTACACCTTGCTGCTCTTGCCCAGCGTCGTCACCTCCGCCGTATCCGCCGACTCCGGGAAACTCACACTGGTCACATACGAACTGATGTCCGTCAGAGTCCCGCCAGAATCATCGATCTTGAACACCGCATTCGAACCATGTGAGAAAGCCATCGTCAAAACCTCCTATCCATGTCATCAGTCTCGATGAATCCCCGCCCAGAACGTGCAGGGCTGATCCCACGAAACCCGCACATACCGATCGATCGTGCCGCTGATCTCCACACGCTGCCCGGAACGACCGCTGACCGCCGAGAACGTCGCCAGCGTACTCCACGTCACGTTATCCGGGCTATGCTCCACAGTCACCGTGGCTGGAGTACCGGGAACCGCCGTCACGATGAGATACGCCGACCCACCATTCGACGTGGAAGCACCGTTATCCAACGCAGACCCGGACCCGGCAGCCGCCTCCGCTCCCAGGGCATGCAGCGTATCCAACCGCTCCATCCCGCTGGACGACTGCCCCTCCACGCTTACCGTAGTCGCCCCATCCACGGGAGAACTGACCTCGTAGCTCGTCTCGATGCACTCAAACCCATACCCATCGTTGCCGAAGCCATCCCCCTGCGGCAGCCACACCCACACCACATCGTCCACGCCCAGCGCCGCAGATAGAACAGC
The DNA here is from genome assembly GCA_013152435.1 of Chloroflexota bacterium. Taxonomy (NCBI): domain Bacteria; kingdom Bacillati; phylum Chloroflexota; species Chloroflexota bacterium. Next base: position 18,903 of record JAADGJ010000060.1, read on the forward strand.
ATCCACCGCATCCGTGGCGCCGTCGTAGAACCCCTCGCCGGAGAAGGTCGCATCCTTCAACCCGGCGATGTACACCTTCGCAGACTTCCCGAAAGTCGTCACCTCCGCCGTATCCGCCGAGCCGCTGGCACTGAACTGGCTCAGATAGCTCGACAGATCATAACCGTTGGCGTAGACCTTCGCCTGAGAACCGTGCCCAAAGCTCACATCACCACCTCCCTATAACGGTGATACGATCACACGATAGAGCCCGCCCACATGCCAGTACTGCACCCCATCCACCACCTCCGTGTACTTCACATCCGACTCCCGACGGACATACAGCGTCGCGTACCCCGCGACGCTGAGGCTCGCATCGTGCAAAACCCCATCGATCAGGTCATACACCTCGCCCGCCGTCTTCGCCGACCCGCCCCGATCCACGCACTTGACCTGATACAGCAGCGATCGCAGCATACGCCGGCGCAACGTATAAGCATCCGTCCCGGCCTGCTCCTGAAACACCACAAAGGGTGTAGAGACGGACGACGGCGCCAGAGCGTTATACACTCCCGTCACCTTCGCCATCAGCGCCGCATCACTCGTCAGCGCCTCATAGATCGCCTGATCCACCTGATTCACGTTAATACCTCAATGATCACACCTTCGCGATCCGCTTCATCGCCTCAATGAACTCCGGGCGCACCCTCTCCGCCGCAGGCGTCATATACGGCTTAGCCCCCATCCGACGCGTCCCATACTCCACATAAGGCGCATACTCCACACCCGTCGCCACTACCCCCCGGAACCCATCCGCCTCGATCACCGTATGAATACTGTTCTTCAGATTCCCCGTATCCACGGGAACCACCATCTTCGCATGCGCCTCGATATCATGCGCCGCCTTCGCCACAGCCGCCCTGGTCGTCTCAGGCGCCCGGCGGGCGATCTCAGGGAACCGGTTAAACACGATCCGAATGTTTGCCCTCCCCCTCGCCATCACGAAACCTCCACCACTAACACACGCCTGCACATCTCCCAACTCCCGGCCGACAAAACACCGACCACCTCATACGTCGTACCGGAAAGCACCACACGATCCTCATTCGTAACATCCGTCCCGGCTGGCAGCGTCAGCATCCACAATGTGCGTCCGGTGAACTTCTCCGCAATCGCCGCTTCCTCCGGTCGGTAGCGTGACGTCGCGATCCGGCACTTCACCCCCGTCGCCAGGTCGCTCCACGTCTCCGTGTAGCCCCCCATTCCATCCGACACCAGCGTCTTGCGCCGGATCGTGCACGTATCCGGCAACGCCGCATCCTGTGCCTCCCTCATCGCAGCCAGATCGCTAGCCGATAACATCACCGCTCCCACCTATTCTCCAGCGCCGTCACCCGATCACTCAACTCCGTAATCAAGCCGGACAACTCCTGCATCGCCTTCGTATTCGACTGCACGACCGACACCACCTCACGCACCAGCCGCTCGTAGGCCACAAAGATGAGGACGGCCATCACCGCCCCAAACCCGAATGTTGACAAGCCGCTGATCCACTCCGGCATCATCTCACCTCGTGATAGGCTGCTTCGTCATGAACCGGAGCGCCAGGTTAATCACCGTCACTACCACCAGCGCCCACTGTTGCACCTCCGGCGACGGCTCGAAATCGCCGTACCCGAACGCCGTCGCTACCGTCACCAACAACGCCAGCAAGTTGAACCAAAACGTCCTACTCTTCCAGAACGGCTTCCCGCCCATCGCTACACACTCCTCGCTTCACGCTCTCCGCTACACGTCATTTCTCACCATCACCGCCACCTGCGGCCTAGACCTACGCCGATAGCGCTTCGCCAGCTCCAACAGCGCCTCCCGCTTCTGGCTGCGCCGGAACCGCCCACCATCGGCGTCGAAATCGAACTCCAGCGCTACCTTCGCCGCCCACGCCTCAAGCACATCCGCAGCCGCAGCGTAAAGATCATACGACTTCCCCGTGATGAACACCGGCGGATCCTGGTCGGCGAACGTCCAGTGCCCGGTGAGCCAGTCGCTGGAAGATGGCGTCAGATCATCCCCATCCGCATCCTCCAGTACGGCATCGCTCTCCCAATCGCCGTAGTCGGCATAGTAGTCCGTATACGTCACCGTGCCAGCCGCCCACGTCGTCTCAGGACGCAACCGGGCACGACGCACATCCAACCTGCGAGCATCCAGAAAATCCTGCAGCTCATCATCCGTCCACGTCTGGCTGGTACCCGAATCGTTGATCAACCGCCGCAGCCTGGTGATCAGATCGGCCATCGTCGTGCGTGCCATCGCCTACCGCCCTATCGCCTTCACCTCAAACGTGAAACTCGGGGTCGTCCCCCCGATCGTCGCCCTTGCTCGCACATATCGCCCCAACCGATTGGCACGCACCACATCCACGCCCACAGCCGTCTTCGTGGAAAACGTGGCAAGCGTGGCCCACACACTGCCGTCAGGCGAATCCTCCACCACCACATCCAGCGTCGGCGACGTACCGGAGACGGCCGTGATGTTGAGATACACGGCCATCTCACGGACATCATCGGCCACGTCCTCCGCGTCTCCGGTTACGTCCGCGCTTCTCGCCGCCAGCGCCAGCAGCGTCATCTCCTGCATCCGGCACCTCCAATCCCTGCGCCTGGTACCAGGCCACTACCTCGCTACCCGTTGCCACACGGAACCCCTGCGCCGTCAACCCATCCACCCACCCATCCGGCACATGTCGCACTGCACCCCCCGGATTCACCACGAACGCCATCACTCACCCCCGTATACAGCAGGCAGCAGTTAGCTGGTAGCCATTAGCCGACCGCTAACTGCTACCTGCTGACCGCTAACGGCTAGCTCAACACCACCACGCCGGCCGCATCCCGCAGCACCTTCACGCCATACAACACGTCCATCGTCACCTGAACGCCCAGATAATTGGGGTTGTACGCGTACAGGATGCGCAGCACCAGACCGCTCTCCGGATCCCGGATCGTGGCCGCCCGAGCTCCCGTGTTCGGCGGCGGCTCCGGCAAACCCCGCATCGCCAGGATGAACGCCTCCGGATGGATCGCCAGATTCTTCGTGCTGTTCGGCGTCCCCGTCACCACCGGCACCAGCTGGCTCATCCAGATTGTGAAGCCATACAGCCGCCCGATGGCCCCGTCTGGGATCCCAACCCGGTTGAAAGCAAAGTAGCTGGCCAGGTTGGAATCACCCAGCAGAGCGATCTCATCCTTGCTGGAGATGATGAGATGCCGATCGTTCTGCGGCACCTTGTTGTCGTTCATCGTCTTGCGAGCGCTGCGCACCGTGGAAGCCGTAATGTCCGTCCCAGAGGTGCCCACGCTGTTCGTCAGACTCGCATACAGCGCAAACAGATCGGTCTCGATCTGCTCTGCCAGAGCGATGGCGGCGGACTGGACGTACCGATCCATCACATCCTGGTTCGCCTGCGCCCGCACCACATCCTCCACCAGGAAGGAGACTTCCTTATGCTTGTTCAGCTGCACCTGCACCTCAGATCCGCCGGATGGCGTCTGCAGCGTCACCGCCGTATCCGCAGCCTTGTCGTTGGCCGTGAACGTGCCCGGATACGGGATATGCAGGATGTCACCCACCTGGAACGCCGCCACGTCGCTATCCTTGGTCACCAGTCTCGCCAGGACGATATTGGAACGCAGCACCTCCAGCGCCCGCTGCGCCCAGATCTCCGGAATGAAGTACTGCGCAACCGTAGTCGTTACGTTAGCCATTGCTCACTAACCTCCCTCATCGTCAACGATCCTTCCCTCTCGAAGCGCCTGCATGATCTCATCCTTGTGCTCCGCATAGAACTTCGGATCCCGGAGCTGCGACCGAGTGAAAACCTGTTGTCGCCTAGGTGGATTCGTTGGGCTCACCCCGGCCGCTGCAGGCTGGCCACGAAGATACGGCTTCGCCTTCACCAGCTCCTGCAGCGCCTGATCCACGTTCAGCGGCGTACCGTCCTCATCGAACTCGATGGACGCCAGATCAAGCAATCGCCATGCCGCATCCGGATCCACGATCCCCATCTGCGAAGCCCGCAGCTTCACCTCGTACTGCAGCGTGCGCTCCTGGCGCTCCCGCTCCAGCTCCGCCAGCCGGGCTTCATACTCCGCCACCCGGCGCTGCAACCGCTCCTGCTCCGAAAGCTCCGCCTCCTCCTTCTCCTCCAGCGTCCTCTCCAGCTCTCGCAGGCGCTTGCGATACTGGGCCGCCTCAGCCCTCAACTTCCTCACATACTCCGCATCGAACGTCTGCGCCTCGGGCTCCTGGCCCTCGGCCTCGGGCCCCTGGCCCTCCATCTCGCCGACTCGCTCATTCGCTGACTCGCTCACTCGCTGATTCGCTGACTCGTCCGGCCCCTGGCCAACGTTGGGCTCCTGGCCCATCACCTCGTCTTTCATCGTCTCACCTCATTCCTGCGATTCTAAGGATCGATTCGGGCGGGTCCTCCTTCAGCTCTCGCCTGTAGAGCCGAACCAGGGCCCGCGCCGCCTTCCGCCTCTGCTCCGGAGGTGCCTTCACACCCCCACGGGCGCCCGCCAACGCCGCCGCTGCCGCATGGACACCATTGCGGTTTAGCGTCCCATCCGGCTCCCGCACCGGCAACTTACACTGGCTCTTCGCCGTCGGCGAGCCATCATGCAAGTGAATCAGACACGCCCGGTGCCACTGCGCCAGCGTATAGTCACTCTCCTGAAGCTGTCCCCACGGCTTATCGCTGATCGCCATCGCCACCCCATACAACGCAAAAAGGCCAGCGCTTCCCGCCGGGCTGTCCCGGCGCAGCGCTGGCCCGCTGCGAGCCATAGTATCCACTTGTCAGCTAAATTATACCACAAATTCCGCTCAGATCAACTACTGATTGCAGATCGCCACCGCTTTGCCTCACCCTCACCGATGATCTGCCGCAAACTACGAGCATACCGCATCGTCCCCCAGCGCGGATCCGACCGCCTGCCGACGAAATCCTCCAGCCGTACCGTCCCCGCTCGCCAGGCCTCAAACGCCGCAGACCCCAAAATCCGTCGCTGCACATCCTCCGTCTGCTCGGCGAACCACTCTACGCCCGGGCGAACCTTCACCTGTGTCTCCGGGATCCCTCCCCAATCAACACCAAACTCCTCCCCCAGCTCACGCCAACCCTTCGTCACTGGCACAGGTGTACACCGACCGTTCGGGTGGTCATCCAGCGTCTCATCCAACCGATGAAACGTCCCATGCATCGCAATGCAGGCCGGGCACGTCCGTGGCCCCAACTCAGCATGCCAGACCCACCCCTTAAGGATCCTGGAATTGGCACGATAGCTCCGATGAGTTGCATACCGATACGCCCGCAACGTCTCCGTCCGTGCGATCCGTAGCGCCCTCGCCAGCCCCATGCCAAATCGCTTTCGCACCAACCGAGCCGTCTGCTGGGGATTCATCCCCGTCGCCAACCCGGTGACCAGCGCATCCGCCCCCCCCTGCCCCACCTCCGCCCCCAACTCCATCAGCAGCTCCCGCAACGGCGAGCCGTCCTGCAGCGTGCCCACCATGCTGTAAATCGCCTCCTGCGGCAGCCGATCCCACCGCACAACCGCAGCCACCTGATCCGGCAACTGCATCAGCACCAACTGCTCCGCATGATCCTGCGCCGCCCGGATCGCCTCCTCCTGCTGCCTGCGGATCATCCCATCGGCGAACTCGGCGAAGCGCCGCAGCTCCGCCTCCACCTGAACCCGCAGCGACTCCAACCGCCGCTGCCGGAACAGCCACGCCGGGCTCACCTCCTCCCCGGCCTCCCTCGCCTCGGCGATCTGCCTCTGCAACGCATCCAGCCGGACCGAGACCGTGCGCCAGACCTCGCCATAGTATCGCACCATCTCCCCAGCCGCCCGCCGCTCGTTTTGCAACAACTCCCGCCGGAACCGGTTGACCGCCCGCTCCAGATCACTCATCCTCGCCATTCGCTATTCGCCATTCGCTATTCGCTATTCACTATTCACCCCTATTGAACGCCTCTAACATCCTCTCCGCCATATCCGCCGAACTCAACTCCCGCTTCTGCCGCTCCAGCTCCGGATCAAACCCCAGCCGCTGCAGAATCGTATCCTGCGACACACCCAACTGCTGATCAATCAGCGCCGCCTGCCGCTCGGCCATCACATCCTTGGGCAAAAGCTCCGGCCAGTGGATCGTCACCACGTTGTCCGGCCCGAAGCCGCCCATCTCCAACAGCCGCCGGTTCAATTCCACCAACATCTCCCCATATGTCAGCCGCTTCGCCTCGATCTTGTCGATCAGCGGCTGATACAAGATCTGCAGTGCCACGCCGGAGAGCGCCCCGGCCCGCTCCAGCTTACCGGTGGCCACCTCAGGTGTCCGGCTCACCTCATGCAACGCCTCACGCAGCCGCTCATACAGCCGTATGCTCGACTCCAGATCACTCTCCATCTCCAAATTACGCAGCTCCGCATCCTCACCCGGCAACACGATCGTCTCATCCACCGCGATCTGCAACTGCCGGGCGTCAAACCCCCGCCCCCACGTCTTCGGGTGTGCATGATAGCGGATGATCCGTGCCATGTTGCTCAGCACGAAATTGATCGACTCGTTTATGTCAACCAGATCCTCCTCAATGTCGGCGATGCCATAGTACTCATTCGGGCTCGGCAGATTCTGGCAATCCACGATCGGCGGCCACGGCCACGGCCAATCCGTCTCCGAAAGCGTCCGATACGGCCCGCTCCCCCTGGCCTCCTGCTCCGTGATATGCCAGCGCCCTTGCTGACTTGCTGACTCGCCGACTCGCTCAATCGTCTGCCGCCGCGTGATCGCCGTTCCGTCCGGCGAAACTGCTGGAAACTCGATCACATACCGCACCACCAGGTCAATGTCCTCCGGATCGGTGATTACGTGCACATACTCCGGCGACAGGTTGATCAGCTTCGGGAACGGCTCGCCAGGCAGAATCTTCACGAACACATGGCCACAGACCGCCCCGTTCAGCGCCATCTTCTGCAGCAAGATCATCTTGCGGTTATACCGCCACGCGTCACGTAGCCACACCTCCGCATCCGTGTCCGCCGTCTCATCCAACTCAAAGCGTGGCTCTCGGCCGAACAGGAACGCCACGGACAGGTCGGCCACCACGCGGCAATAATTCACGATCACGTTGTCGTCCGGCTTCCCCTGGCGCACCTTCAACGGCTTGGGGAAGCGGCCGAAATAAGCATCCCAGGCCCGCTTGTATCGGAACAATCGTGCCTGATTCTCGGAGATCACTCGCTCCTGCCACACTCTCGTCGCCAGATTGATCACCTGCGCCATCGCTCACCTCGCTGATTCGCTGACCCGCTCAATCGCTCAATCCCAAATACTCGGCGCATACTGCACCGCTCGCTGCGGTCCCGCCGCCCACAGCGCCAGCGCCAGGCTCATCACGCAGTCCGTCACCAGCGCCTTATCATCCCACTCATACGCCTGCAACTCGTCCACCAGCTCTCGGACAAATGGGAAACGCAGATACCGCCGCTCCAGCGCTACCTGCAACCCCGTGAGTAGATCCACCTTGCTGCGGCCAGTGAACGTGAACCCCTGCGCCACATCCCGCACCTCGTCCAGGATCGGCGCACCCACGCCCGTGGCGTCGATCAGCGAGACATGGCAGCTATAGCGCCGATGCACCTCCCGGATCCGCTTCGCCACCACCGGCCACGGCGCCCGCTGGAAGCGCTCGAAGTACACCAGCCTGTATGGCTTCTCCGTCGCGTCCAGCACGACACCCACCGTCCAGTCCGTCGTCTTCGCCAGGTCCCACCCGGCCACATAGCGCCTGTTCTTCTGCGGCTCAACCGGTAACTCCCAATCCGCCGCCTCATACGCCGCCTGAATGTCATCCCACCGAAAGACCGCCGTATCATCGGCAACGTACTGCCCTTCGATCTCCCGCAGCCAGGCCGCCTCCGTCATGCGCTCCCGCAGCGAGCGCAGGTAGTCATGATGGATGTTCGGATTCTCAAAAGAGCTCCCCTGCTGAGCGTAGACAGCTGGATCACCGTCTAGCCCGGCCCGCAGCTCACGATAGACCAACGCCCGCTTCGGCTTCGGCGTCGTCGTCAGCACAAGTTGGCCACCCACATCGGCCAGTGTCAAGCGGATCACCTCATCGATGATCCGATCGGGGATGTAATCCGCCTCGTCTGCGATCACCCGGTGAAACTTGTGGCCCCGGATATACACACCGCTCCTGGCCACCGTGCGCACCGTCACCATGCTCTTGTGCTTGAGCTGGACCGTCGGGAAAGGCGTCTCCCGCACCCGATCCACCAACTCGGCCAGCAGCGGCTGGTGATCGATAAACTCCCGCATCGTATCGAACACCAGCCGGGCCTGGTCCAACGTCACGCTCACGATGCACTGGCGGGTGCCCGGCCTGAAGACGGCGTAATACAGCGCCTGGACGGCCGCCACCTCGCTCTTCCCCCAGCGACGGCCGGTGACCAGGACATGCGTCGGCCGCTCCGGCGCCAGGAGCCAGCGGCGCTGCCCATCATGCGGCTCCCACCCCAGCCAGGCCCGTGCGAAAGCCACGGGGTCAGTCGTCCTCCGCACCGCCTCGATCAGCGAGTCTTTCCAGGACCTGCGCCAGCGCATCGCCAACGCTGTGCTCATGCTCTACCCTATCCCTCTTCGCCCAGCGCTCGGGATAACGTCGTTCGAGGATCCATGCGGCCGCCTGCCACGTCCCCCCCCTGGCCTCTTTTTGGATCTGCTGCACCAACGAAGACTCAGCTTCTGCCTCTGCCTTTTTTAGAGCCTCCCAAAACTGTCGAAACTTACCGCTTCTGGCCCCCTCACCCCTACGCCGCCAGCGATAAAATGTTGATTCGCTAATACCAGCCGCACGGGCGGCCACTTCATACGTCAACCCCTGCCGGACAAAGTTGCAGATTTTCTCCTGCACCTCCGGCGTCAACTTGGTTCGCCGTCCCATGGCCATCCCCACTTACCCAATTCCACGTCCCACACCGCTCGCAGCGGCGCCACACCGGCAGCGACACCACCATGCGCAACTGGCCGTGCCTGACGATCAATGCGCCGCCGCCATCCGTCACCTCACCGAGCATCTTTTCACATCTCGCACACGTCCAGAAGCGTCGATGATGCATTGCGTCGATCCCCCAACAAAAAGCGCCCATCGCCGCATGGCGGCACGATGAGCGCTACCTCGCCCGAGTCAGCTATACCATTTTCCTGACAGTATTATAGCACATCACGGCTCTTGCAGGATAGGCCACACTTCCACCGCCCTGACGTTATCCACACCCTCCAGCCACGCTTCACCAAACACGGGGTGATAGGCCACCGTGATGACGGCCGGAACCGTGATGACGGCCGGAACCGTGACGCCAGGGCGCAGCTCGATACGAACGCACAGGATGACCTCCTGGACGGTTTCTATCACTCCCTGACCCTCACTTGGAAGCGCACCTGCTGGATTGGCAGCGACAACGACAACAAGCATCAAGGCAACAGCAACGTCAAGAATGTTGGATCCCATCTGCACGCTCCAGGTGCTTCTTGCGCAGCCTACTCATGCGTAGCTGTAGCTGCTCACGCAGGTCCATCCCAGGATAGCTGGCGATGGCGACCAAAGCGGCCTCGGCGTCGAAATACCAGGCTTCCAGATAGGACCGTGCCACCCACGCTGCCCTGGCAACATACCAACAAATGTCGTCTATGGTGTTCGGCACGTCCAGATAGCTGAAGTGGTGTACAAACTGGAGCTGGTAAACAGGCCCCAACGCCGTGATCAGCATCAGTGCACAATCTGCCAACTCGCCGAGGATATCGGCATCTCTGTCGTGGTTTTGCGCCGATGCTCAGGCCGATTGAGGCGCAACCAGGCATCGAGCGCCTCCCGTGCCTCGCAGTCGGCGTACCGCAGCGCATCCAGCATCTTTGGCGTGGGCCAGACGGCCCGCATCTCGTTGCGGAACCGCCACACCATGTCGAACAGGTCTTGCATCACTCCTCCCCGATTGAAAATGGCCGGTTGCCATGTGCCCGCTCGAATGCCCGCACGCACAGGGCGCAGACGTGGCGCTCGCTGGGTGGATCATCACCCGAGATGATAAAGCTCTCGGATCGTGAGAGATCCTTCCCGCACCATGTGCGCCCGCCGTCACCCCTCACGATGTGCCACCAGAGCCTCTGTCTTCGTGGGCGGAAGTAGCGCATAGACATCCACTCTATTCTGAATCGCCCCCCGCAGCACAGACACGGGCATGTCACGCCAGCGCTGAGGCGGTCTCCGACGCACGATCTGCACCTTGCTACCGGCCTCGACCACGACGATGCGCTTTCCCCTGGCGCATTCCGGAGCCAGGTGCACATCCCCGCACTTTGGACACGCCTCGACTGGAACAATGCGAGGGAGCTGGGGAAGGCCGAGGTACGCCCGCAGGGCGTTGACCTTCTCCCGGCTGACCTTCTCGCCCCGGCCGACATGCCACCAGGCAGCCGGGGATTCGGCCAGATATGGCGCCAACGCCTCGGCAACGGCTCGCCAGGTGCCGAGCGTCTCGTGCAATTCCAGGGCCGTTTTCTGCGCCCAAAGGGTAAACGTATCTTCAGCGCTCATTCGTCTCTGTTACCCCGGGTAACGTGGCTCTGGGGGCCATTTAATGACCGTTCCTGTCTTCCACTTATGATCAAGTTTGACTCTACTTCATTGCCCCAAACATCCCACCCTGGACGCACACGTCTAGCGAATAATTCCAGATAGGGACCAGGGAATTGCTCTGCATACTCATACAGATTGTCTGGTTTCCTGCTATGACCGAAATTCCCGGACAGAATTCCAACGAAATCACCATCCGGTGGCGATACGTTTCCACGCCTACCGATTAATACAGCCTCCGAACACCCGCGCACCCAAAAACCCAACCCGTACACTGGCTTACAAACAAACTTGCCCCAAAGCGTCTGCTGTGGCGCCCCTTCAATCTTCACCCATGGAAACCCCGTGACGTACTTGAATCCCCACGCTCGTATCACATTGAGCGCTACGTTCAATTGCGGCCACGTCGCCCAAAGCAACAGAACCGAGTCGTCGGCGGCAAGTTGTCTCACAGGCAGCGCCATTATCTCCGATGGGCTCATCGTCGGATATTGATGATCCGCCGCCTCAAAGGTCGGTCCAGCGCCGCCGTACCTCCACGGTGGATCCGCTATGATGACCCCATACCGCTTCATGTTTCAACCTCGCTATTCTTTGGTCTTCCCTCTCATGCTGCGCCTACGCCCCCTTACCGCCGCCCTTTGGATCCGGATTCTGCCCTGCCCGATTGCACGCTGGGCACGGATAGGCCAACCCAAACCTCGGGTCATGCACATCGTCTGTCAGGTACACATACCGCATGTCGTGGCAGATGAGGCACCGGTATCTCGGCCTCGTTGCCACGACCCTATCCTCACGAACCGTTGCGCCCATCTGTCAGCATCCTATCCGGCGCCAATGCTCGTGCCAGAGATCGAACGAGTTGATGTGTCCCAGCACCGTTGGCGCCGAAATCAAGAAGCGCCCTGGCTGGCGGCAACAGGGACACATACTGCTCCACACGCTGGGCCACCTGCTCGTACATGCGCATGAAGTGAGCTCGGTCCGCGACCACGTTCTCGCTCATGCAGATCTCACGCCACCCCAGCGCCTTCACAACCCTGGCCGTGATCGGATTCTCGAAGGCCGGCACGCCGTAGTAGCCCACCCGTCGCACCTCCCGCATGACCTCCTCCCATGCCTCGGCCGCCGATGGGATCTGCGCTGCTGGCTGGATCGCCCTGGCCCTTTCCCGGATCTCGGCCACGGTTGGGAAGAACCGGCACTCGGCGATGCACTGGTGAACGGCCGCAAAGAGCACGTTCGCCGGTAGGTCCTGCAGCATCTGCACGTAGACCTCAACCGTCTCAGGCCTCGGCTCGAAATTCGGATAGGCCGAGGTCAATAACGCCATCGCCTTCAGCGTCTCCTGCTCCGTCGCCATTGGTCAACCCCCTCTTGCGCATGTACTCCCGGATGGCAGCGAACCCCTTCGGCTCACTCGCAGGGCTGGCGCGTGGCTGCAACGCCTGCGGCAGCATAGACGCCACCTGCTCCAACGTCGGCGGCTGGCCCTTTTGGCCACGCCAATCGTTGGCATACCACCACGCCTCGAAGTCAGCGACGTGGTTGGCGCCATAGCCGGCCTGGCGCAATCTCTTGGCAAACCGGCCGATCTTGGGCGCGTTGAGCTTGGGATCCAGAACGCATGTTTTACACAGGGCCTCAAAGATGGGTTGATAACCCGGGTCGGTTGTGGTCTTTGCGGATCGTTTTTTGCCTGAGCGAGGTGATTTGCGCTGCCGGGGGGACTGGGACGGCGCTGCAGGCGCCGTCAAATCTTTCTCTGTATCTGAGTCTGTATCTGTCTCTGTATCTGTATCTGGGGGCGTTCCCGAAACGTTACATGACCGTTGCTGTAACGTTTCATCGCCGTTTCGCTCCGCCTCTCTCTTTCGTTCTCTGTAACGTTTCACCCGCTCTGTGGAGCTATCGCTGGCGAACTGCCGCTTGTCCCAGTTGGTGATGTACCAGATGTCATCCTCATACGTGAGCATGCCAAGGCGTTGCATGCACTCCAGCCATTCTTTGATGTTAGCTGCCCCTGTGGCATCTTCCAGGTCAGATAGATCAAGGGGAATGTCACTGTTCAACATGAGAGCACCGCGTCGCTCGCTCTCACTGGCCAGGGAAAGGAGAATTGCCCACACGCCTACTGCCTCTGCAATGCTACACCCCATCTCCCGAGACAGGCGTCTTATCTTTGGATCCCTGTACGTTTCGTTGTAGAACCTGAACCAATCCATGTGCTCGCCTCAATGTGGATGTTGGGGGAGGCTTTGCGCCTCCCCCGATGCCAAGCAGCCGCCAACACCTCAAACCACGATGCTGATCTTCGGCGGGACGTGTGTCTCCTTCACGAAAGCCAGGATCTCCGGATGGGCCTGGGCATACCCCATGAGCATCTTGTCGTTCCACGTCCTGCGGGTGTACCCAGAACGGTATCGGATCGTCGCCCATTCCGTCTTGACCGTCCCAGTAATCCCCTCAAGCTTCGCCTGATACTCTATCATGTGAGTCAGATCGTCCAGACGCTCCCGGTATGGGGCCTCGAGTTCAGCCAGTTGCTGATTCAGCTCATCGATAGCCCGTCTGATATCAGCCGTGGCTTCTTGCATCTCGTCATAGGTGCCACGATATTCCCTCAGTAGGTCATGTAGCTTATCCATGGCTGTCCCCTCGCACCTACCCTAACGGCAGCTCCTGCTGCCCCATGCGCTCCTGCTCTGCCCGAATCAGCTCAGCCATTTGATCGGCGGCCTCAGGACGGATCACGTAGTCGTTCGTGTCCGGGTCCTTCCCGGCGATCAGCCAATCGAGAACCGCCCGTGCCTCACCCCAGGTGAGTTCCTTCGTGGAGGCCTTGCCGAACACCACCCGCAGGAACGTGTGCCGGCCCTCGTCCTTCCACTCCGTCGCCTCGGCCAACTTCCCAGCGACCAGGCCGATCTGCGCCTGCGTGGCCGGCTGCTGCTTGCCGTTGGCCGCTTTCTTTCGCAGCTCAACCACCCACGCCGGCTCACTCACCTTGCCGTTCCCGCCATACAGATCATCGATGTGCTGCTTGTCTGTCTTGCCCTCTCTAGCGGCCCGATTCCCCATCACGGCTCGCTCTACCGTGATATCGTTCAGCCCCAGACCGAGAGCCGGTCCCAGTGTGCTGGCCGCCCCCTTGATGGCATCCGTGATGGCGCCCTCAATGGCCATCCGCACCTGGTTGATCCCGGCCGTCTCGATCTTGCCCTGGATCGGCACCATCCCCACGGCCGGACGCCTGATGCTGATCCCGTTGGCGAAGTCGAACCAGACGTTGAGTTCGCAGTAATAGAACGCCGCCTTGCCGATCTGTACCAACTCCGGCCATCTCGTGATCTCGTACCCCCATCCGGCGGGTCCGAAGATCGTGTTGAGCTTATGCTTGACCATCTCGCCGGAGATGTATGGGGCGTCGACGAATTGATCGGGCTGCTTGATCTCACGCACATCGGGCCATTTTGCCAGCGCCCGGACCTGCTCCTCATACGTGGTCAGGTGTGGCACCTTTCCTTGCATTTTCCGCATATCCATGGTATCCTCCGCATGGACGTGTTCTGGTTTTGGAGGGCGCTCGCGAGTGTCGGGCTCGCGAGCGCCCTCGCCGTTTACCCCGCCACTCGCCGGATCACCCGGAGCAGCCGATGCCCGTTATGCCCATTGGCGCTCACGATCACCGGCTCGCTCGGAGACTCCAGCTTCGCCAGGCGCTGCTCCAGCTCGGCCAAGCGCTGGCGCAGGATGCGATTCTCTGCCCGCAGCACATCTACCTTGTCCTGCAACGCCTGCACGTCCTGGGCGATCTCGCTGCTCAGCGCATCGATCTCCTTGCCCATCTCGTCGAACCGCCGACGAAGCCGACCGTGAACGTCCACGATGGCGATGTGGTGGTTGGCGAACTGCTCGGCGATCACACACACCACTGCTCCCCACTGCGCCTCCACGTCCTCAGCTATGGCGACCAGGCGATCCAGGTAATCGTTGAACTCATCGATGTCCTTGTACCCAGACTCCTTCCCACCGGCTAGTGTGATCTCAGCGCTGTTGAGGCGTGCACGATGATCGCCATCTAGCCAGATGCTGCCGTCTTTCCACGGCCGGCCTTTGTGATCAGCCATCTGGGCTACGACACGGGCGATCAGCACGTTGTCGAATGTGAGTGTCGCTTTGGCGAAAAATCCACCGCCGTTCGTCTCCCGAATGTCCTTCTGAACCTTCATCACGCCACCTCCAACCGTCTGAACTGCGCAAGCTCCCGCTCCAGCTCCGAGATGTGATGCTGGATGCACTCGATGTGCTCATGGACGTATGCGACAGTGTTGGAGTCGATGTCCGCCCGCTCCCGCCTGCTGCGGATATCCAGGAGCGTCTGCACCGCCCGGGCGCTCTTTAACATCCCCTCGGCATGCCTGAACGCATCCACCAGCTCATTGCGATATATCCCGTTCCCGCTCATGATTCCTCCTTTCTGCTCTTGCGGATCTTGTCCATCTCTTGCAGCGCATTGGCCTGCTCCCCCAGCTCGTAGGCCATCTGCGCCAGCAAGATCGCCATTCGCTCCACACCAGGCCGCTCGCTCAGGATGAGCCCGACGATGCGCCGCATTTTGTGGTTGGCCGCCATAGCTCGGGCCAGGTGCTGATTGTCCACATACCCGCCTGGGATCGGCTTATGCGTCATCATCTAGAGCCTCGATCATCTCCCGAATGCTGAGAGACCGATCGATCCGCCGCTGGCGCAGCCACCGCCACACGCTGCCGATGATCATGGGCAACCCGCTGGCGATGAAACAGAGGCTGACCAGCAGGGCAGGGATCAGACCCACGATGAAGGCGGCGCCGATCAGCGTGACCATAACGCCGCCCACCACCAGAAAGGACGTGTACCCATGCTCCGGCACCTCACGCTCCAGATACTCCACCATGGCGTTGTATGCGATGCCGAATGCAGCCAGGCTCACACAGACGGCGATGATGCGCTCAACAGGGATGCTTATGGCGTCCATCCATTCCCTCTCCGGTTCCGGGCCATTTACCGGCCGATGCTTCTCGTATCTCCGTGCATAGCGTATGATGAACACAGGAGCGATTCATGAGGATCCCACATCAAAGGGCGCCGCCGGCCTCGGCGGCATCTCGCTCGGCGTCGTCGAGGATATCCTTGACACGCTGGCGATACGAGCCGATGTTAGCTGCTTGATAGGCCTGGTGCAGGAAGTCGATGAACTCTTGGCTAGGTACGGGCCGTTGTGAAAACAGACCTATCTGAGCAGCGACGGGTGGAGGGGCGTCCTTCGGGTCGACAGCATCGATAGCGGCGTCGATGCCGATGTCCGTACCCCACCTTGTGCGCTTTCTGCGCCAGGCCCCCCGAGGGTCGGGCGGCCGCTTGCGGTGTGACGATTGAGAGAGCGCAGATGGCATGCCACTATCTCCTCTGTATCACCGGTGGCGGGGCCGCACGCATCCCCGCCGTTGTCATGAGTCGGGGCCCATGTTTTGTGCGCCCGTCGTGCGCCCGGGCTAAGGGCACGGGGCCGGATTCGAACCGGCGGCCTGCAAGAGCCCGGCCCTATGCAGGCCTACGAGCTTTCGGGTTGACGGGCCACCAATGACGGAAGTGGCGTAACGCCTTCTTCCGGCCGAGCTTGACGTAGACGAGACCGGCGCCGGGCACGTCAACGTAGGTACCGCCCCTACGTCGCTTCTTTACCCGTGCTCGTTCACGTTTCCCTGGCCGTCGTGCCGACTTTCTGCGATCACTTGGCTTGCCCACAGTCGGCCTCCCGTGGTTGGTTACCCAACCCTACTCATCACGTGCACCCTGCGCTTCCCGTGCCATGTAGCGTAGCCGCAAAAGACAGGGCTGCTTCCAGGCTGCGATGACATCCCAAACTGATCGGCCATTCGCTCAAGAGGGTGGGGTTCCTCGCCTTCGGACTCACACGGAAGCAGCCCTCCCCTCTGCGGCTTGGGTCTTTGGCCGGGGGGCTCAACCCTTTCGGGGAGCCGCACCCCGGCCTACAAGGAGGGGTCCCACGGCGGGGCTGCCCCCTCAGCCCCGCCCGCTGGTGCCGACAGAATCAGCAGCAGCAGGCGAGGTTGATGCATCCTGCATCCTGTCCCATTCCTGCTCATGAATCCAGTACCCGCAGCACGTGCACTGGTGCATGTATGTCTCGAACGGGTCACCAGGTCGCCATGTCACCTGGGCGGCCTGCACATGGCCGCACTTGGGACAGCGGATCGTCTCGACGGCTAGGACAATCTCTTCACACATCACGCCGTCTCCTTCTGCACCACAAAAACCGGCGCTCACGCAGCCCCATGCTCACGCACGGCCTGCTGAGCGCCGTTGTCGTGCTCGCCGTCGCCGAACAGCTCCGCCGCCACGTCGAACCCGAACGCCTGGGCGAATCGCCACTTGATCGTATCGGTAATTTCAGCTCGCCCCTTAACTATGTCGTTCAGGTAGCTTGGGCTAATACGCAACCTCCTGGCTAGCTCGGCTTGGGTCATACTTTGCTGTTCTAACCACACCTTGATATTCGACATATCGAACACCTCCGCCCGTATTATACGCTATAGCGAAGACTTTGTCAAGCCCCAATTCGCTACAACGTACAAAATCCGTGATATAGTGAAGACGTGACTACTTTAAGCGAACGCTTACAGGCACTCAGAAAAAAGCGAGGATGGTCCCTTGGCATGCTTGCCGTGTATGCGGGGTCATCCGCCTCATACCTATCTGAAATCGAAAGCGGCAAGAGAACGAATGTCGGGGCGGAAATATTAACGCGTCTCGCAGAAGCGCTCGACACCACCACCGATTACTTGCTCGGCCTCACGGACGATCCAAGGCCTCGGCAGGGCGAGACCAGAGAAAAGGAGCCAGCCATAGCCCCCGAGCTCTGGCCGCTAATCGAGATGCTAAACAGACAAGAGCCAGAGGATCGCAGTCAGTGGGTAGAGATCTTTACTGACATCTTGAAGATCAGCGAGGAGATGGAGGAACAGGAATTCGAGGAACTGCCGCCGGACGTTCAGGAATTCATCCGTCTCTTCGACCTCTTGCCCGACGAACTGAAAGACCAATTCCGTCGCGAGCTCGAGGAGGCCGTAGCACGGCAAGAAAAACGCGCCGCAAGCGCATGAGAAACCGGACCCGCTCAGATCTGTCCAGCCTCATGAACATGGTTGTCTCGTTTCGGTACTTGCGGCGGCGCGTCATAGGACTCCCGGCACAACAGAACATTTGTTCTATTATAACACGGAGAGAATTGATGGGCAATCAGCAGAGCCCAACGCAATACCATCCAACTAAGGGCGTAATCAGCCTTATAGCTGTCTTATGGGCAGTCCTCGGCTTTGCATACTTACCAACGGAATATCATGAGGATACACCACCTGGAACATATCACTATATTCCGCTGATTATGGTCCAGCTACCTGAGGATACCTCGCCCCAACCCACACTGACTCCCACGTCAACCACAACACAAACAGCCACACCGACACCGACGGCAACCCCAACCATCACGCACACTCCCACATCGACGGCTACTCCAACCGCCACTCCTTCACCGACGGCAACGGTTATCTCGGTTGAGGTGTTACCAAACCACTTCTCTTATACATCTAACATAGGCTATCTACACATCATTGGAGAGGTGCGGAACAATACAGACGCATACCTGCGATTTATCCAAATAACAGCTAACATCTTCGATGCAGAGGGAAGGCTCGTAGACACAGATTTCACATTTGTGCGCCTTAACAGTCTTCCCCCAAATGAAAAAACGTGTTTTCACATATCAATGCAAGAACCAAGCAATTGGGATTACTACGAGTTTGAGCCTGTAACGTTTCTGACAGGTGGTGATCCTCCACCAGATCTCACCATCACAAATGACAGTGGATCTGTAGACTCATACAAGTGGTACAAAATCATCGGTCAAGTTCACAATAACCAAAATACCCGCGTGGAATACGTGAAAGTTATCGGGACATTATATAACAACCGCGGGGAAACAATTGGATGTTGGTATTCTTATGTGAACAGTACACACCTAGATCCAGGACAAACCAGCTCCTTTAAAATCACATTCTACGGGCGTGACTATTCAGATGTAGTCTCGTATCGCCTACAAGCCGATGGGGACTAGTAAAATTAATCAAGAAGAGGAACAAAAGCAGGAGGAAAACCAGTGAGCACGTCGGATGGCAAAACACTATTGTTGCTAAGGTTAGAGGGTGATCTAGAATATCAGGAAGATGAACTGGCAAGGGTGAAGGGAAGTATTGCTGTGACTGAGGCAGCCGTAGAACTTTGGGGATACCTCGGAGATGAAGAAGAGCTGAACTTGAACCAGTCACTACTACGTGGCCTAAAATCGCAGAAACAAAAGATTGAACGGGAGATTGCCAAGCTCGAAAAAGCGATCGACGTGCTTACGAACGTCCTAATGAAGCGCTAGGATCGCTTGCGCAGTAGCGAGTTCCACTCCCGGGCCGAATCCAAATCCTTTTTCGCTCTCACAATCCGCCAACCGAGTTCTCTGCCGTCAAGATGTGACTGATAGCGTCCATCCGGCTGCTCCAACAAAGTTCGAACGATGCGCAACTCATCCAAAATGTCCTGAAGCAACTGCAGAACTCTCTCGTCCATCGTCACCATCCTATCACATAAAGCACCAACCCCACCCAATCCGTACGAGGATACTGAAACCGAGGACACGGAAAGCTATAGATATTATAGCAAGAGGAACAACAAAATGCCAGAACAACCTAGAGATGGCATCCAGGCCACTATTGAATGGGAGCAGGATGATCAAGTCAGGGCGCAATTTGTCAATCATGCCCTGATCAGCTTCGATGGACCGAGCTTCTACATTCGGTTTTATCAGGTACTGCCACCAGTGATATCATCTGCCAATGCAGCCGAAGAAGTGACCACAGTCAAAGGTCGCCACGTTGTTACCCTGGCCATCAGTGCAGAGAGCATGCCAGGTATTGTGGAGGCCATGCAGCGCATCTTAGACCAGTACCAGGGCAAGTCTACGGAGTGATCACATGCAAGCCGTAGGTTCCCTCAAGCGCTGGTTCATGCCTAACATCCACGCCAGCGCAGATGAGTACAAAGCCACATACACAGCATCCGCCCAATCTGTTACAATACCCATGGAAATCCGTTCACTAGAGGCTGCCATGGAAGCATTTCGGGCTTTCGTCGATATGGTACGTGACATACCATCGGTGGAGCAGGTGCGAGCAAAGTTCGCTGGCACCTATCTGCACATTGTTACCTACGCCAGCGGCAGCACAAAAGAAGAGCGCCGTCAGATTTATCGTGCAGAACTCGCGTTGGCGGATCGCTACCCAGATCTACACTTCGAGTTTGACCTCATAGATCGACGAGGATACCCGGTTATCGACAAAGAAGAGACGGGTAAGTGGATCGAGCGCATACGCAGCCTACCCAACACAGCCGATGCAATTCAGTAAAACCGCCCACTTACAGAAAGCAGATCACAATCGTCAATTCTCAGACGACATCACCCAATTACCTGATGACTATCGAGATTGGCGGATAACCGCCATCTTCTACGCAGCGCTGCATATTCTACAAGCTTACTTCGTCGCCAAAAACACAGAATATCCTACCAAACACCAGGAGCGAGACGAACTCATTCAGCGGGATCCCAACCTGCGAACCCTTTGGGATGACTACAGAGAGCTCAAAACGCTATCTGTGACCAGTAGATATCAATGCCTCCCCATCAACGACTTTGACATCACAGAGGCCAAACAACACTTTGACGCTATTCGTAATCACGTTATGTCGCTGCTGAAATAGATGAGCTTTCCACATGCGACGCCGCAAACGCCTCTCCGCCGCCATCCACGCCCTCGCCCAAATGACAATCCGCAACCAACAACACATCCTGGCCAGAGCATGGGCCTGGCTGGCAGATCAGCTCGTGCGGCGGCCCGCCCTGCCGCCGGCCGCCGTGTGGGAGCGGCCGTCTGATCCAGAGATGGCGGCCAGATTCGATCGGTGGTTGGCAACAGGCGAGAGGCAGTGGGTGTTCATCGCATGTTAGACAGATGAGGTGGCACGGTGGGATGGAGATTTCGCAAAAGCATGAAGATTGCCCCAGGCGTCAGGCTTAACATTGGGAAGCGAGGGGCAAGCGTATCATTTGGCGGTCGTGGAGCCCGCATGACAATCGGAAAGAGCGGAACGCGGGTGACAACAGGGATACCAGGCACAGGCCTGTCATACACTACTAAGCTGAACAAAAAGAGCCGGAGTAAAAAGCAAGCCGTCACTGTTTCCAAGAGGACTAGCTTTTTCTCGCAGCTCCTGTGGTTCCTTCTCGTTGGCTGGTGGCTAGGGGCCATCATTGTAATCATCGCCTACATCTGCTTTGCATTGATCATCACCATACCTATTGGAGTTAGTCTTATCAACCAGCTTCCATCCATAATCGCCAGAAGAAGATCATCGGCTATCGCCCCAATGCCTAGTCAAGTCCAAGTGAAGCAACGAAATTTCCTTATTCGAGCCGCATGGTTTGTCTGCGTCGGGTTCTGGCTCGCTTTTCTTTGGATGGTTGTCGCTTATGCACTATGCTTGACGATCATAGGAATGCCAATCGGATTCTGGATGTTCGAACAAACGCCGGGGATTCTAACGCTACGGAAATCTGCGTGAGAGAGAAAGGCGATCGCCGTTTCTGCACAGAGGAAGAGGCCCAAGAGGCCAGCTTTAGGCCTCCCAAGAAGTGAACATCCAAGGAGACTACCATATGGGTATCAAAATTGGGGACTATACGTTCGAGGGCCCATACACAGACACGAGCAAGCTTCAGGACCACTCCGGCGTCTATGCCATCATCTGCTACCAAGATCAACGGTATCACCTGGTCGATGTCGGAGAATCCGCAAATGTCAAAGAAAGAGTTGAAAATCATGACAGGAAGGAATGTTGGAGTCGTAATTGTCCTGGTACCCTGATGTTCTCGGTTCTTTACACCCCCAATCTTCAACAGCCTGGTCGCAAGAAGATAGAGCAAGATGTCAGAAATAAGTTCAATCCGCCTTGCGGAGAAAAGTAATACCCACCCTGATACTCAGGCACACCTAGCAATGTACTGGTCCGATCGACACTCAGCCTACCCAGCCTAAAACCGTGTCGTGCATAGTCACGAACCACAGCATCTAGTGGTGCATAGAGGGGAACACGCTACATCTCGGCGCACCGAAGCGGGTGTAGTTCAGTGGTAGAACGTCAGCTTCCCAAGCTGAATGTCGTGGGTTCGAGTCCCATCACCCGCTCCTGTGATATATAGAGGTGCCTCTCTCCATGAGCCACATCCTGTGGTGCGAGAAGGGAGAGAGGCATTTGCGTTTATAGAACCACAGCTTCGCCCGGCCGACCAGCCAGCTCCCTCGCTCGGATCCTTCACTCGTCCCGCACCTTGAATCGCCAGGGTCTCGACAACGAGATCGTGGCAGACATCAACGTCTATCGAAACCGGTCATCCGATCGTTTGCTTTGCACCTTCCCCTGCGCCCGTTCCAGCCACCCCACGCGCTCCACAGGAAGCGGATCAAACTCGGGCACGTATGGTTTGATATCTAACAGCGGCGTCCCGTCCAGGATGTCCACGTTCTCGATATACAACACGTTGCGCTCAACGCGTATCAGCCTCACGACGGACAGCCCGATCGGATTGGGGCGCTTCGGCGCTCGGGTGGCGAACACTCCATGCGGCTCCGAATCCATGAAGGGAACGACCGTGAGCCTGACTTCCCGCGCTCGATGGAAATGATACAACAGGATGATGTGAGAGAAACCCTCCAGGTCCTTCAGCCCCTCAACGAACTCGGGCCAGACCTCGACCGTGCCCTGAACGCCGGCCGCCCCTGCGGGCTGGATGGGCATCCCCGCAATATCCTTGAAGGGACTACGCACAACACCGATAGGTCGATATCGAATCTCCATGAGAGAAAACAACTCCCCGACCACAGGATCTTCACCCCAGGCCGACGTCATATCCCACTATATCACGCCCTCTGACCCAGCGTCAACGCAAGCAAGCAGCTGCCCGCCGACACGACGTTGACACCCCGACGCCCCCATGCTACAATCTGGGTGGAAGCGGGTCCTGTCACCTGCGCAATCATGCGGGGGGACCTTTTCCCTTCTACGTGGGTGCCAATCGAATCGCTCTCCTCCTTTCCTGCCTGCCAGCGCCTCTCGCGTGGAGAGGCGTTTTCTTATCGGGACTTTGCGATGCGAATCCGCCAACAGACAGCCCTGCGGGCCCAACGCCTTATCCTACGAGCCTGGATCATCATCTTGATCCTCGGCGCATCGGCGATCGCGATCCTCCCCTCCAACGCCGAACAGCCCGGGAAGGTGATGAAGCTCGAGGTACGTGGCGTCATCGATCCACTTGTCGCCCAGTACGTCGAGCGGGGCGTCCGCGTGGCCAACGAGGCCCAGGCCCAAATGGTCATCATCCAGCTGGACACGCCCGGCGGCCTTGACACCGCGATGCGTAAGATCGTCCAGGCAATCCTGAACTCCGACGTGCCCGTCGTCGTCTTCGTCTCCCCCTCGGGTTCCAGAGCCGCCTCGGCCGGCGTCTTCATCACCGTGGCCGCCCACATCGCGGCCATGGCGCCGGGCACGAACATCGGCGCCGCCCATCCCGTGGACATGAGCCAGAGCGAGATGTCGGCCACGATGCAGGACAAGGTCACCAACGACGCGGTAGCCTATATCCAGGCCATCGCCCAGCAGCGCGGCCGCAACGCCGAGTGGGTGGCACAGGCGGTCCGACAAAGCGCCGCCCTCACCGCCCAACAGGCGCTGGAGGAGAACGTGATCGATCTGGTGGCGGCGGACCTCCCCGCCCTGCTACGCCAGCTGGACGGGCACCGGGTCGCCGTCAACGGGAAGTCCGTGGTGTTACGGTTGGAATCGCCCACCATCGAACCATACCCGATGACTTGGCTGGAGGTGATCGCCCACGGCGTGATCGATCCCAACATCGCCTATATCCTCCTCACCTTGGGGACCCTGGCCCTCATCGCCGAGCTGTACAATCCCGGCGCCATCCTCCCCGGCGTGAGCGGGGTCATCGCCCTTATCCTGGCTTTCATCGCCCTAGGAAGCCTCCCGGTCAACTGGGGAGGCATCGCCCTGATCGTCATCGCATTGGCCTTCTTCGTCGCTGACATCAAAGTCCCTGGCTTCGCGCTGAGCGTTGCCGGCGTGATCAGCTTCGTTCTGGGATCCCTTTTCCTATTCAGCCCATTCACACCCACCACGCCCAGCATGCCCCAGCTGTCCGTCAGCCCCTGGCTCCTGGTGGTCATGACGGCCATCCTCGTCAGCTTCTTCGGGATCGCGGTGACGGCAGGCCTGCGAGCCCAACAACGCACGGCCCTGATGGGATCACATGTGCTGATCGGCAAAATCGGCATCGCACAATCCGACCTGACCCCCCAAGGCGTGGTCCAGGTGCAAAGCGAGACATGGACGGCCATCGCCGACGATGCGCCGGTGAGCGCCGGGGAGACGATAGAGGTTACCGGAACCGACGGCCTGCGCCTGCGGGTACGTCGCCTACGCTGAACCAGGAGAGTCCATCATGCAAAACCTGCTGAGTACCCTCATCACCGCCGTCGTGCTCCTCATCCTGTTGATCCCCCTCGTATACCTGTCCGTCAAGATCGTGCGTGAATATCAGCGCCTGGTGGTCTTTCGGCTGGGCCGCTGCATCGGGGAGAGGGGCCCCGGGCTGGTGTTGCTGATCCCCTTCGTCGATCGCCCCGTATGGGTGGATTTGAGGGAGGTATATCTAGAGGTCCCAAAACAGACCTGCATCACCAAGGATAACGCCCCTATCGACATCGACTTCCTCATCTACTGGAAGGTCATCGATCCGACGGCCAGCGTGGTCCAGGTGGGCGACTTCGCCGGGGCCTCCCAGGGCATCGCCACCACCACGCTGCGCGCCGTCATCGGCGATATCTCATTGGACGACGTGCTGGCCAAGCGCGAGGACATCAACCAGGTGTTGCGGGTGAAGCTAGACGAGGTGACCGAGCGCTGGGGCGTGAAGGTGACCAGCGTCGAGATCCGGGAGATCACGCCGCCGCGCGAGGTGCAGACCGCGATGAACCGGCAGCTCGCCGCCGAGCGAGAGCGTCGCGCCATGGTGACGGAGGCCGAAGGCAAGCGTGAGGCAGCCATCCGAGTAGCCGAGGGCCAGAAGCAGGCAGCCATCCTGGAGGCCGAAGGGAACCGGCAAGCGGCCATCCTTCAGGCGGAGGGGTTCGCCCTGGCTCTGGAGAAGATCTACAACATCGCGCGTACCATCGATGACAAGACCATGAACCTGCAATACCTGGAAACGCTCAAGGCCATCGGCGTCAGCCCGGCCACCAAATTCGTCCTCCCCATGGAGTTCACCAACCTGCTACGCCCGTTTGTGACCTACAGCCAACAAGCCGCTGGCGGCCCGTCAAGCAGTTCATGATCCCCGCCGACCAACAGGCCACGACGCCCGAGGCGTCCTCGGGCACGATCACCCGTGCCCCGAGGCCATCCGCATAGCCTCCGGAAAAGTGAGGAGACACGAAACAAAAAAGGAGACAGCGGATGC
Organism: Chloroflexota bacterium; assembly: GCA_013152435.1. Classification (NCBI taxonomy): domain Bacteria; kingdom Bacillati; phylum Chloroflexota; species Chloroflexota bacterium. The sequence continues at coordinate 44,282 of JAADGJ010000060.1, forward strand.
TGTCTCCTCATTATCTACCATCTTCGTGACCTGTCAATGCTCGGCGGCGGAATCCTCTCCTGCCTCGCGTCGCTCTAACCACGACTGGAAATCGTCAGCCCACGATGGCTGATCCGCTTCCCTCCCATGCTCGTGGCGCCGATCCTCGCCCTCTACCTCCTGCAACAGGGCCAGACCGTGAGGCAACGCGGGCAGGATCACCTCCAGATTCTCCCGCACCGCCTTGGGGCTGCCCGGCAGGTTGACGATGAGCGTCCGTCCCCGAATGCCGGCGACGCTTCGGCTGAGCATCGCATGAGGGGTAACCGCCAGGCTCGCCGCCCGCATGGCCTCGGCGAAGCCGGGCGTCTCCCGCTCGATCACCGCCCTGGTCGCCTCCGGCGTCACATCGCGCGGGGCAAAGCCGGTACCGCCGGTGGTCAGGATCAGATCCAGCTCCTCCTCATCCGACCACCGCCGCAGGATCTCCTCGATCACATATCGCTCGTCGGGGACGACCTGCTCCGCGACCACCAGCGCGCCCAACCGCTCCCGCACCATCTGCGAGATCAGCGGGCCGCTTCTGTCCTCGGCCACGCCGCGGGACACCCGGTCGCTGACGGTCAGCACCCCCACGCGAAACATCGATCTCTCGCCGGCGACTTAGCGCTTGGTGTACTGCGGCGCCTTGCGGGCTCGCTTGAGGCCGGGCTTCTTCCGCTCTTTGGCGCGGGCGTCCCGGGTGAGGAGCCCGTAATTGCGCAGGACGGGGCGCAGATTCTCGTCCACCTTCACCAGCGCGCGGGCGATCCCCAAGCGCACCGCGTCCGCCTGGCCACTGACCCCACCGCCCTTCACCTGGACGGTGATGTTGAACCGCCCCTCCGTGCCCGTCACCCGCAACGGCTCCAGCAGCCGATGCACCAGCAACGGCCTTGGGAAGTGCTCCTCAAGCGGCCTGTTGTTGACCAAGATCGTCCCCGTGCCCGGGTACAGACGTACCCGCGCCGTGGCGGTCTTCCGGCGACCAATGGCTTCGATATACCTGGCTGACATACCCTTTGCTCCCCCTACAATCGAGCTGAACCGGCCAGCTTCGTTATAATTCCAGCGGCTTCGGTTGTTGCGCCTGATGTGGATGCTCCGGCGACGCGTACACTTTGAGCTTCTTGATCATGCGCCGCCCCAGGCGATTCTTCGGCAACATCCCGCGCACAGCCAGCTGGATCACCCGCTCCGGATGTCTGGCCAGCTGATCACGCAGCGGAATGCTCTTCAGGCCACCGGGATAGCCCGAGTGCCGATAATAGATCTTCTGATCCAGCTTGCGACCGGTCACCCGGATCTTATCCGCATTCACGACGATCACGAAATCGCCACAATCCACATGCGGCGTATAAATGGGCTTATGCTTCCCCCGCAAGATCTTCGCGATCTCGCTCGCCAACCGGCCCAGCGTTTTCCCCGTCGCATCCACGACATACCACTCGCGTTCGATCTCGTTGGGTTTCGCACTATAGGTCTTCACGCTATCCCACTCCTCAACAGACGTAATCCTCGATATTCGGGAAGCTCAGCCCCCGAATCCTCAAGGCTCAGTAGGCGACCTCCATCAGGCACAGGCCACACGGAGGCGCCGGTGGGGCACACTGAGCACGATCCCGTCCCTCCAACACCTGGGCCAGCCACTCCGGCGGCCGCTGGCCACGCCCCACGTAGAGGAACGTCCCCACCAGATTCCGCACCATATGCTTCAAAAAGGCGTTTCCCTCGATGTCAAACCGAAGCACATCACCGTCCCGCACCCACTCGGCACGGAAGATGTGCCGCACCGTGTTCTCCCCTTGAGGCGGCTGCCCGAACGCAGCGAAATCATGTTCGCCCACCAGACATCGGGCCGCCTCCTGCATGGCCCGCTCGTCCAGCGGCTCGGGCACCACCCATGCATAACGCCTCCACAGCGGAGAGCGACGGCCTCCATTCCAGATCGTGTATCGATACCAACGGCTGCGAGCGCTGAACCGGGGGTGAAACCCCTCCGGCGCCCGCTCCAGCCTCCACACGGCGATGTCCTCGGGCAACAGAGCGTTCCAGGCTCGCTCCAGGTCCGGGATGGGATGGCGCCATACCACACGAAACGCCACCACCTGCCCCACCGCGTGCACGCCGGTATCGGTACGCCCCGCGCCGATCACCCTGACGGGCCGGCAGGTGACCGCCTCCAGCGCTCGCTCCAGCTCCCCCTGAACGGTCCGATGCGTCGCCTGCCTCTGGAACCCGAAGAACTCCGTACCGTCGTACTCCACCCGAGCCCGCAGATGGAGCTCCCCATCGAGATCGGCTTCGTCCCCGGCCTGTTCACCCGGGAGACTCTCCCGACCGCGACGCATCATTACTCCACGAGCTCCAGGATCACCATCTCAGCCCCATCTCCCTTGCGGGGACCCAGCTTGATGATCCGCGTGTAGCCGCCCGGGCGATTCTCGTAGCGCGGAGCCCATTCCTCGAACAGCTTGCGCGCCACATCCGGATCGTTCAACTGGGCGGCGGTCAGGCGGCGAGCATGCACATAGTTCCCACCCGGCGCCAGACCACGCTTGGCCTTGGTGATCAGCTTCTCCGCCGCCGGACGCACCGCACGGGCTTTGGCCTCCGTGGTGCGAATCCGGCCGTGCCGAAACAGCTCCGTCATCAGATTACGAAAGAGCGCCCGACGATGACCCGAAGAACGCCCCAACTTATAGCCAGCCTTACGATGTCGCATCCTCTACCCACCTCGAACTATCACGCTCGCTGACACACACGATGGCCGCAGGGCCCCCAGGGGGAGCACCTTGGCCATCACCGCATACCCGTCTGATCACCTACCGACTTCGGGCGGAAACCGCCCGAATCCGCTAACTCGCTTCCAGCTCCACAGGTGACCCGCCGTCCTCCACTTCCTCACCGCCTTCGGCCTCCTCACCGTTCTCGTTGCTGGAGGAGCCCGCCCCCCCGTAGTCAATCACGGAGAGGAAACCCTTCTCGTCCAACCGCGCCAACAACTCCCGCAGCGACTTTCGGCCGAAGTTGCGGATGGCCAGGATCTCATCCTCGCCACCCCGCTCCAGCTTTTCCAGGATCTCCCCCACCTGGGTGATCCCGGCGCGCTTCAAGCAGTTGTAGGCACGCACGGTGAGTTCCAGATCCTCGATGGGCACCTCGTAAATACGGCTGGGAATGCCCTCTTCCTCCTCTACGACCGGCTCGGCCTCCACGGTGTCCACGCCAGCGACCAACTGCAGCAGCTGCACCAAGATCTTGGCGCTCTCGCTGACCGCATCGCGCGGCGAGATCGTCCCGTCGGTCCAGACCTCCAGCACCAGACGGTCGAAGTCCGTCTGCTGGCCCACGCGGGCCCGCTCGACCGTGTAATTCACCTTGCGCACCGGACTGAAGATGGCATCCACGGGGATCTCTCCCAGCGGCAGATCGCCACGCTCCTCCGCCGGCGAGTAGCCCTTACCCCGCTGCACCATCAACTCCATCTCAAAGCCGGCATCCGCCGAGTCGACGGTCAGGAGATAGAGATCGGGGTTCACGATCTCCACCTCCGGCGGGCATTGGATATCACCAGCCAGGACGGGCCCCTCGCCATGAACCTCCAGATAGAGGCGCACCGGCCCGTCCGCATGGCACTTCAGCCGGATCTGTTTGATGTTGAGGATCAACGCCGTCGTGTCCTCTCGCACGTTGGGGATCGGCGAGAACTCGTGATACACGTTATTGATACGGATCGACGTCACCGCCGCCCCAGGCAAGGACGAGAGAAGCACCCGGCGAAGGGCATTGCCCAAGGTGATGCCGTACCCGCTCTCCAACGGGCCGATGATGAAACGGCCATAATTTTGGGAACTGGCGTCACTTTCGATTTTGGGCAGTACTTGATTAAACAAGAGGACCAACCTCCTCCACCATGCCGCACGAAATGACGTTCGCGCGCCCTATCCCGGCCGGGACAAGGGGCCACGAGCGTCCTGAACTAGCGGCTGTAATACTCCACAATCAGTTGCTCATTCAGGGAGACATCAATCTGATCACGCGTGGGAAGCGCAACGACCCGACCGGTCAGTGATTCCGGATCGAAGCTCAGCCACTCCGGCACCGGCCTCTCACCCAGGCGCTCCAACAAATCCTTGAAATAGGCGGTCTTCCGACTCCGATCACGCACACGGATGACATCCCCCTCCTTGACCAGGAAGGAAGGGATGTTCGTCTTGCGACCGTTCACCTCGATATGGCCATGGCGCACCAGCTGGCGCGCCTGCGCCCGGGAGTCCGCCAACCCCAACCGATAGACCACATTGTCCAGACGACGCTCCAACGTGATCAGCAGGGTCGCGCCGGTCAGCCCTTTGCTCCGCTGCGCCTCCCGGAAATACCGTCGGAACTGACGCTCCAAAACGCCATAGATGCGCTTGGCCTTCTGCTTCTCACGCAACTGCACGCCATAATCCGACTCTCGACGACGGAACCGGACCTGGGCGCCGTGCATTCCCGGCGGATAGCCCCGTCTTTCCATCGCGCATTTGGGCGAGAAGCAGCGCTCTCCCTTCAGAAAGAGCTTCTGACCCTCACGTCGACAGAGTTTGCAAACCGCTGCTGTATACCGTGCCAAGAGAACCTCCCAACCTTGAACTCGTGATTACCCGGAGGGGTTTACGGCTTGGCCACCTTCGTCCCCCTCATCCGATCGTCTCGAAGCTTCCTATCCTCGATAACGCTACACGCGCCGCTTCTTCGGCGGCCGGCATCCGTTGTGCGGGATCGGCGTGGCGTCGGTGATCGAGCGGACCCGCAGGCCGGACGCCTGCAACGTCCGAATCGCCGCCTCTCGCCCGGGACCAGGCCCCTTCACGAACACATCCACCTCACGCATTCCCATGTCCATGGCCGCCCGCGCTGCCTCCGTGGCCGCCATCTGGGCCGCGTACGGCGTGCTCTTGCGGGATCCCTTGAACCCCACCGAGCCAGCGCTGGCCCACGTCAACACGTCGCCCTCGGGATCCGTGATGGTGATGAGCGTGTTGTTGAAGGTGGAATGGATATGCACCTGCCCCACGGGCACCATTCGGCGTTCTCGCCGTGACCTTCCCCGTCGTCCAGTCCGTCTCCTCGGCATTCTACCTCCTGCCTCCAAACCCTCGTGATGATGCTATCCTCACGCGAAAACCCGGCAGCCCCCGGAGGGCATCCGGAGGGCCGATCGGGCTTCCCTACTTCTTGGCCCGAGCCCGGCGCCGCCCGGGGACCGTCTTCCGCGGGCCCCGCTTGGTGCGCGCGTTCGTGCGCGTGCGCTGCCCGCGCACGGGCAGATTCCGACGATGCCGTATGCCGCGGTAGCACCCGATCTCCATCAGCCGCTTGATATTCATGGTGACCTCGCGACGAAGATCACCCTCCACCGTATAATTGCGATCGATGAACTCACGCAGCCGGGCGATCTCCGACTCGCTCAGATCCCTCACACGCTTATCCGGATGAATGCCCACGTGTTCCAGGATCTCGCCGCTGGTGGAGCGACCGATCCCATAGATGTAGGTCAAGGCGATCTCGATTCGCTTGTCCCGCGGCAGATCAACACCAGCAATACGCGCCATAGCTTCCTCCCCTCTCAGCGTTCAGACGCCCCGACATGACGGGGCCCCTCCACAGCCGCTCCCGACGCACTAGCCTTGCCGCTGCTTGTGCTTGGGGTTGGTGCAGATCACGCGAACCACGCCCCTTCGCCTGATGATTTTGCACTTTTCGCAACGCCGCTTCACGGACGGCTTCACCTTCATGATATATCCCCCCTCTCACCATTCTCTTCTCACAATCCTGAAACCCTTTACAGACGGGTGAGAATCTCCGGGTCCCCGTTCGTCACCACCAGGGTGTGCTCGAAATGGGCCGACAAACGGCCATCGGCCGTCACCACCGTCCAACCATCCCGCAGGACACGGGTGCGCCACGTCCCCGCGTTCACCATCGGCTCCAAAGCGATGGTCAGCCCGGGCCGCATGACGATGCGCCCCTCCACATCGTGCTCGTTCACGTAATTCAGGACCTGCGGCGGCTCATGCATGGCCCGGCCGATTCCGTGCCCGGTATACTCCCGCACGACGTTGAAGCCCCGCTCCTCCACGTACCGTTGAATCGCCGCCGACACCTCTCGCAATCGGTGGCCGGCTCGGGCGGCCGCGATGCCCGCATACAGGGCGCCCTCCGTCGCCTCCATCAGCCGGCGGGCCTCCTCGTCGACCTCCCCCACCGCGTACGTCCAGGCGGAGTCCCCGTAGAACCCCTCGTAAATGGCCCCCACATCGATGCTGATGATGTCCCCCTCGCGCAGGATGCGCTTGGGGCTCGGGATCCCGTGGACCAGCTCCTCATTCACGGAGGCGCAGATAGTCGCCGGGAAGTCATTACGCCCCGTATGCGGGTATCCCTTAAAGGCCGGCAGGGCATTGCGACGTCGAATCAAGTCCTCGGCGGCCGCATCCAGCTCGGCCGTGCTCACCCCTGGGCGCACCATCCGCCGCATGAGCTCGTGGACCTCGGCGACGATACGTCCAGCCTTACGCATCAACTCGATCTCTTCTCGCGTCTTCAGAATCGGCTGCCGACGCCGCCTCAGCCCACCTCGCATGGCCGACCCTTGCCTCACACTGCCTGCCGCACCGCCGCCAACAGATCCCGATACACCGACGGGATATCCTGCTCCCCGTCGATCTCCACCAGGACGCCCCGCTCCCGATAGTAATCGATCAGCGGGAGCGTCTGCTCAAAGTACACCTGCAGGCGGCGACGGACGGTCTCCTCGGTATCGTCGCTCCGCTGGTACAGCTCGCCACCGCACAGGTCGCACACGCCGGGCTGCTTGGGCGGGTTGAACAGCGTATGATAGGTCGCCTGGCACTTGCGACAGATCCAGCGCCCGGACAGCCGGGCGACGAGCGCCTCCTCGCCCACCTTGATGTAGGGGGCCACGCTCACACGGCGCCCCCTGGCGCTCAGCTCCTCGTCCAGCGCACGAGCCTGGGCCACCGTCCGGGGGAACCCATCCAGGATCGCCCCCTTCTCGCAATCCGGGCGCTCCAACCGCTCCATCACCATCCGGATGGTCACGTCGTCCGGCACCAGCTCGCCGCGATCCATATACCCCTTCGCCAGGCGCCCCAGCTCCGTCTGATTGTTCAGGTGCTCTCGGAACAGATCTCCCGAGGCGATATGAGCGATGCCCAACTCCTCGCTCAGCATACGAGCCTGGGTCCCTTTTCCGGCCCCAGGCGCTCCCAACAGCACGATGTATAGAGGCTCCGTTGTGGCCGCCACGAGTCACCTCTTCGGACAGAGATCGTAACCAGGCATCCGCTACCGGATGAACCCCTCATAATGGCGCATCAAGAGCTGCGCCTCCAGCTGTTTCATCGTATCCAGCACAACACCCACGACGATGAGCAGGCCGGTGCTGGTGATCAGCAGCGTCTGCGTCTCCGTGATATCCCGGGCGATCCAGGGCAGGATCGCCACCACGCCCAGGAACACGGCCCCCACGAACGTGATGCGAGAGAGCACGCCGTTCAGGTACTCCTCCGTGCGCTTCCCCGGCCGGATGCCCGGGATGAAGCCGCCCTGGCGTTGCAATGTCTCCGCCAGGTTCTGCTGGCGGAAGATCACGTCCGTGTAGAAGTAGGTGAATCCGACCACCATGAAGAAATAGATGATCCAATACCACGACCCCTGCGGGTTGAAGAAGTCCGCAATCCCCGTCGCGATACGCGCCACCCACTCGTTGGACGCCCGCTGGAAGTAGCTGGCGACGGTGCCCGGGAAGAGCAGGATGCTCTGGGCGAAGATGAGCGGGATCATGCCCGCCGAGTTCACCCGCAACGGGACGTGCGTGCTCTGTCCTCCCACCATCCGCAGCCGATTGCCACGCATGGCCCGCACCCGCTTCCCATACTGCACCGGGATCCGCCGCTGGCCCTCCTGCACGAACACGATCCCCACCACCGTGATGGCCGTCAGGATGACGAAGGTGATCAGGGCCGTCGGGTTGCTCAACAGGAGCTGTCCCACCCGCTGCGGGACCCGGGCCACGATCCCACCGAAGATGATGATCGAGACGCCGTTCCCGATCCCCTGCTCGGTGATCAGCTCGCCCAACCACATGGCGAACATCGTCCCCGCGGTCAACGAGATCACGGTGGCGATGGTGGGCAGCGGGTACGTGGTCAACCCAAAGTCGGTCAGGATGCCCTGTCGCTGTAACAGGGTGGATTGACCGAAGGCCGAGAGCGCCGCCAGGGGAACCGTCAGCCAGGTCGTGTACTGGTTGATCTTATTCCGACCCTGCTCCCCCTCCTTGGCCAGCTCCTCCAGCTGCGGGATGATGGGCAACAACAGCTGGATGATGATCGAGGCCGTGATGTACGGGTACACGCCCATCGCCATGATGGAGAAGTTGGACATGGCCCCGCCGGAGAACATGTCCAACAGGCCCAGCAGCTGGTTGCTCTCAAAGAGCTGCCGCAAAGCCGTCGTGTTCACCCCGGGCAACGGCACGTGGGCGGCCAGTCGATAGATCACCAGAATCAGGAACGTGATCAGGATTTTATTGCGCAGATCAGGCAGGCGAAAGGCATTTCGCACGGCCTCGAGCATTCCTATCCTCCCTACTCGCTAGAGCGCGGCCGCACCTTCCGTATCTTCACCAACGGGATCTCCTCCACCGTGCCGCCAGCGGCCAGGATCTTCTCCCTGGCGCTCGCGGAGAACCGATGGGCGCGCACCTTCAACGGCCGATCGATCTCCCCTTTGCCCAGGATCACCACCGGCTGTCGGGGCGACTTGATCAATCCGGCCTCCGCCAGGGACTCTGGCGTGACCTCGGCGCCGGCCTCGAACACGGTCAGGCGCTCCAGGTTGATCGGCGCGTAGTAGATCTTCCAGATGTTGGTGAAACCGCGATGATGCGGCAGCCGCCGAACCAGGGGCAACTGGCCACCCTCGAAATAGGGTCGCACCCCGCCACCGGAGCGGGCGTTCTGTCCCTTGCGCCCGCGGCCGGCGTAGGTCCCCCCCTTGCCGGAATTGCCGCGTGCCAATCGCTTGCGCTTCTTCGTCGCGCCTTCGGGTGGACGCAGTTCGTGCAGCTTCATTCCTCAACCTCTTCCACTTGCACCAGATGTTGAACCTTGTCGATCATGCCACGCACCACAGGAGTATCCTCCTGCTCCACAACATCCCCCAGACGACGCAATCCCAGGGCACGCACCGTCGCCTTCTGCCGACGGGAGTACCCGATGGCGCTCTTCACCCATGTGATGCGCAGCCGCTTCGTCCCTTTCCCGGCCATCTTACCGCTTCTCCCGCATCCAGAATGGCAACACCTCTTCCAACGGACGGCCTCGGCGCTGAGCCTCCACCTCGGGATCCTTCAGCTGCTCCAAACCCGCCAGGGTCGCCCGCACCACGTTCAGGATGTTGGAGCTGCCGAGAGACTTGGACAGCACGTCCTTCACGCCAGCGGCCTCCAACACGGCGCGCACGCCACCTCCCGCGATGACGCCGGTGCCCGGAGCGGCCGGCTTGAGCAGGACCTTCGCCGCGCCGTACTCCGCCAGGACCTCATGCGGGATCGTGGTGCCGACCAGCGGGACCTTCTTCATGGAGCGTCGGGCGCGCTCGCTGCCCTTGCGGACCGCCTCCGGGACGCCGCGCGCCTTCCCGACGCCCACGCCGACGCGACCCTTGTTATCGCCCACGACAACGACCGCCCGGAAGCTGAACCGACGGCCGCCCTTCACCACCTTGGCCGTGCGCTTGATGTCGACCACGCGCTCGTCCAGCTCTTCGATCTCTTCTTCGATCCGATTATCTCTTCTGGGTGGCATGTATCCTCCCCATTCCTAGAACACCAAACCGGCCTCGCGGGAGCCCTCCGCCAGCGCCTTCACGCGGCCGTGATACAGATAACCGCCGCGATCGAAGACCACCCGCTTGATGCCGGCGGCCAGGGCCCGCTTCGCCACTAACTCACCGACCTTTTTCGCCTGCTCCGTCTTCGTCAGCCCGGTCAACTGCCCACGCAACTCCGGGTCCAGCGTGGAGGCAGAGACCAACGTCACGCCCCTCTCATCGTCGATCACCTGGGCGTAAATATGATTCAGGCTGCGGAAGACATTCAATCGTGGACGCTCGGCCGTGCCGTGCACCTTACGCCGCACCCGGCGATGGCGACGCAGCCGTGCCTCTCGAGGTGTCAATTTGGCCATACGTACATCGTCCTCCTAGCCCAACCTTTTCCTTGCAAGCCTCATCACATCACGCGGCCCGCTTTGCCCGCCTTCTGCCGGACCCACTCGCCGACATACCGGATCCCCTTACCCTTATAGGGCTCCGGCGGCCGCACATCCCGGATCTTGGCTGCGATCAGGCCCACCAGCTCCTTGTCGATCCCCTGCACGCTGATGTTCCGACCGCTCCGATCCACCTCGAAGGTGATCCCGGGCGGGGGCTGAAACTCCACGGGATGCGAGAACCCCACCTGCAAAATCAGGCGATCCCCCACCAGATCCGCGCGATAGCCGACGCCACGGATCTCCAGGTCCTTCCGGAAGCCCTCGGTCACCCCGGTCACCATATTGGCCAACAGCGCCCGGGTCAGCCCATGCAATGCCTTGTGCATGCGGCTATCGGTGGGCCGCTTCACGGTCAGCACACCATCGGACAATTCGATGATCATATCCGGCGAAAAAGTCCGGGTCAACTGCCCCTTCGGGCCCTTCACCGTCACCGTATTCCCCGGTGCAATCTCAACGGTTACCCCTTCGGGCACCGGAATGGGCAACTTTCCAATACGAGACACCGCTCTACCTCCCCCACACGACCACCAGGTATTCCCAGCCTGTGACCACCCACGCCATCTCTTTCAGCGAACCGGCTCACCACACGTAGCACAACACCTCGCCGCCCACACCCAGGCGACGCGCCTTCCGATCCGTCATGACCCCGCGCGGCGTGGACAGGATGGCAATCCCCATCCCCCGCAAGACCCAGGGGATCTCCTGCCGCTTCACGTAAATCCGTCGGCCGGGCTTGCTCACACGCTTCAAGCCGGTGATCACCGGCTTGCGCTCCTGGTCATATTTCAGGATGATGCGCAGCTGAGGCTGCGGGTGATCTCGGGTCACCTGGTAGTTTTGAATGAAGCCTTCCTCTTTCAGGATGCGCGCGATGGCCACCTTCATCTTGGAGCTGGGCATCATCACCTGCTTGTGCCCCACCATCGCCGCGTTGCGGATGCGAATCAGCATGTCCGCAATAGGATCGGTCATCATAGGCCCTTACTCCATCCTTCCTCACCAGCATATCCATGCGCCCACTCCATCCACACGCCCGTCCCCGGGCCTCCGTGTCGATGGAGTGGGGACATGCATCACCAGCTCGACTTCACCACGCCCGGCAAACGGCCCTCCAGCGCCTCACGGCGGAAGCAGATGCGGCACAGCTGGAAGCGACGCATATAGCCGCGCGGCCGGCCACAGATCTTGCATCGATTGCGCACCCGCACCTTGTACTTCCGTCGGGTCTCCCGGACTATCATGCACTTCTTCGCCACGTTCGCTCTCCTTACGCTGCTGCCTGCTGCGCGGAGCGCCCAAAGGGCATCCCCAACAAACGCAACAACTCGCGAGCCTCCTCATCCGTCTTGGCCGTCGTGACGATGGTCACCTCCATGCCACGCACCTTGTCGATGGAGTCATAGTCGATCTCCGGCCAGACCAGCTGCTCGCGTAGCCCCAATGTGTAATTACCACGGCCGTCAAACGCGTCCGGGGACACCCCACGAAAGTCACGCTGACGCGGCAACGCGATGTTGAACAGCCGATCCAGGAAGTGCCACATCCGATCGCCCCGCAGGGTCACCTTCAACCCGATAGGGTTCCCCTCTCGCAACTTAAAGGTGGCGATCGACTTGCGCGCTCGCGTGATGATGGGCTTCTGCCCCGTGATCACGGAGATGTCCCGGGCCGCGTTGTCCAGCGCCTTGGGATTCTGCAGCGCCTCACCCAGGCCGACGTTCACCACGACCTTGGTGATCCTCGGGACCTCCATGATGTTGCGATATTGGAAACGCTTCTGTAGCTCCGGCACCACCTCATTCCGGTAGCGCTCTTTCAAGTTCGCCATCTACGCCCCACTCCTCTGCGGTTAGCTATCGATCAGTTGCCCGCATCGCTTGCACTCGCGCGCCCGGGAGCCGTCCTCGAACACGCGCATGCGCACCCGCGTGGGCTCATCGCAATGCGGGCAGACGAGCATCACATTGGAGATGTGAATGGGAGCCTCCCGCTCGATGATCCCCACCTGCGTGCGAACATCCCCGGTTCGCCGCTGGTGCTTCTTGATGAAGTTCACACCGGCCACGACGACACGATCCAGGTTGGGATCGCGCACGACCGATCGCCCCAGCTTCTTCGTCATACGGCGAGACAGCCGGCGCTTCCCCCGGATCACGCGCTGCACCTCCCCGCGCTCGCCCGCGTCGTCGCCGCTGATCACTTCCACCAGATCACCGCGTTTGATCCTCATCATCCACCCCACACCCAACACGTCTAGAGGACCTCAGGCGCCAAGGACACGATGCGCATGAAGCCCTTCTCTCGCAGCTCGCGGGCCACCGGCCCAAAGATGCGCGTTCCACGAGGGCTCTTGTACTGATCGATCAACACGGCCGCGTTATCGTCGAACTTGATGTAGGAGCCATCCGGCCGTCCGTACTCCTTCGCGGTCCGCACCACCACGGCCCGAACGATGTCCCCCTTCTTCACGGAGCTGTTCGGCGCGGCCTGCTTCACGGAGGCCACGATGATATCGCCCACCCGGGCGTAACGACGCGTGGATCCCCCCAGCACGCGAATGCAAAGGATCTCCTTGGCACCCGTGTTATCCGCGACCTTCAGCCGACTCTCCTGCTGAATCATGCCGTCACCCTCGTTCTCGCCTATACATCGGCTTCGATGAGTTCTTCGCCCCGAGACAGGATCTCGGTCACCACCCAGCGCTTCTCTCGGCTCAAAGGCCGTGACTCCACGATGCGCACGATGTCCCCCACGCGACACTGGTTCTCCTCATCGTGCGCCTTGAAACGCTTCGAAACCTTGATGACTTTGCCATACAGGGGATGGCGTCGGGTGCGATCCACCCGCACCACCACCGTCTTATCCATCTTGTCGCTGACGACCTCACCGACCAGGGTCTTCCGTCGCCCACGCATCGCTTACTCCTCCGCTTCCAAGGATTGATACCAGGCCGCCAGCTCCCTCTCGCGCAGGATCGTGCGCAACCGGGCGATGTCCCGCCGGACCAGCTTCAGACGCGCGACATTCCGCAACTGCCCCGTCGCATACTGAAAGCGCAGGTTGAAGAGCTCCTGATACGCCTCGTCCAACCGACGGGCAATCTCCTCATCCGTCATCGCACGGATCTCGCTGGGCTTCATCCTCCACCTCCAGCCGCCTCTTCCGGCAGATCCGAGCGCGCGATGATCTGTGTGTGAATGGGCAGCTTATGAGAGGCGAGACGCAACGCCTCCCGGGCCACGGCCTCCGGAACACCGGCGATCTCGAAGATGACCCGGCCCGGCTTGACGACCGCCACCCAGTGGTCCACGTTCCCCTTCCCGCTCCCCATACGGGTCTCCGCCGGCTTCTTCGTCACCGGCTTGTCCGGGAAGACGCGGATCCACACCTTGCCGCCGCGCCGCACGTGGCGCACGATCGCTCGACGTGCGGCCTCGATCTGCCGGCTGGTCATCCAGCACGGCTCCAGGGCCTGCAACCCATAATCCCCAAAGGACACCCGGTTTCCCCGGCTGGCCATCCCTTTCATCCGGCCCCGATGGGCCTTGCGATATTTCACCCGCTTTGGCATCAACATCGTCGCTCAACTCCTTCAACACGCACCCGGCCAATCACGACACCCCGCCGGCGACGTTACGCTTGGGCCTCCTGGCGCTCGGGCAACACATCACCGCGATAGATCCACACCTTGATGCCGATCCGGCCGAACGTGGTCAACGCCTCCGCCTGCGCGTAATCGATGTCCGCCCGCAACGTGTGCCGCGGCACGCGGCCCTCACGCACCGTCTCCGAGCGAGCCATCTCCGCGCCCGCCAGCCGGCCGCTGCACGTGATCATGATCCCCTTGGCGCCAGCCCGCATGGCACGCGACACGGCCTGCTTCATCGCCCGCCGATAGGAGACGCGCCGCTCCAATTGGGAGGCCAGATCCTCAGCCACCAGGTACGCCTCCAGCTCCGGGCGCTCGATCTCGATGACGTCGATCTTGATCTTCTTGTTCGTCAACGCCTCCAGCTTGGAGCGCAACGCGTTCACGTGTTGCCCCTTGCGGCCGATGATGATGCCCGGCTTGGAGGTGTGGATCATCACGTGCACCGCGCCCGGGAAGCGTTCGATCTCGATCTGCGAGATCCCCGCCTGCCCCATCTCCGAGCGGATCATCTCCCGGATCTTGCGATCCTCCTCCAGGAGATCCGCGTACTGACGCCCCTCCGCGTACCAGCGGGTTCGCCAATCCTTGATGATGCCCAAACGAAAGCCGATGGGATGTACTTTGCGTCCCAAAGTTTCCTCCTTACGCCCACATCGCCCAGCTAGGCCGGTTCCTCTTCCCGTAACACCACGGTAATGTGAGACGCCCGGCGAAGGATCGGCTTGAAGCGGCCGCGAGCGCCAAAGCGCCGCCACCGACGTGTCGGAGCCTGATCGGCCGTGATCTTCGCGATCACCAAATCCTCACGGGCCAGGCCGAAGTTCTCCTCCGCGTTCGCGATCGCCGAGGCGATGGTCTTCGCCACCGGCTTGGCGGCCGCCTGCGGCATGAACTGCAACATCACCAGCGCCTCTTCGGCCCGCTTCCCTCGCACCTGATCGATCACCCTCCGCACCTTCTGCGGAGAGATACCGACGTATTTATAAACAGCTCGCACTTCCTCTGCCATCGATCCCGTCCTCGTCTACCTTACCGCAGAGCTTCCATGACCCCGCCGCGCCCACTCTCATGGCCGATCAACGGCGAGCCCGAGTCCCCTTCTCCTTCACGATGTGACCACGGAACGTCCGGGTCGGCGCGAACTCGCCCAGCTTATGCCCCACCATGTCCTCCGTGATGTAGATGGGAACATGGCGTCGGCCATCATGCACCGCGATGGTGTGCCCCACCATCTGCGGGAAGACCGTGGACGCACGCGACCAGGTCTTGATCACCCGGCGCTCGCCGGTTCGATTCATCTCCTCGATCTTACGCAGCAGCTTCGGATCGACATACGGTCCCTTCTTCAGCGACCGAGACACGCCTCACCTCCCAATCCAAACCCGACTTATCGCCGTCGCGCGGTACGCCGCCGCACGATGTACTTGTCCGTCGCCTTGTTGCGCCGCGTCTTGTACCCCAGCGTGGGCTTCCCCCACGGCGTCTTGGGTCCGGGCAACCCGATGGGCGCCTTCCCCTCACCACCGCCGTGCGGGTGATCCCGCGGCGTCATCGCCGAACCACGGACCTCCGGGCGCCATCCCAACCAGCGCTTGCGCCCGGCCTTGCCCAATTTGATGTTGGCGTGATCGACGTTGCTCACCTGGCCGATCGTGGCCATGCAGCGGACGTGGATGCGACGCACCTCGCCGCTGGGCAGGCGGATCTGGGCGTAGTTGCCCTCTTTGGCGAGCAACTGGGCTCCTGTGCCCGCCGCCCGCACGAGCTGTCCGCCGCGCCCCGGGTACAGCTCGATGTTATGGATCACCGTACCCAACGGGATGTTCGCCAGCGGCAGCGCGTTGCCCGGCCGGATCTCGGCGTCGGGGCCGGACATGATCGTATCCCCCACACGCAGCTCCTGCGGCGCCAGGATGTATCGCTTCTCCCCGTCCGCATAGACGATCAGCGCGATCCGCGCCGTGCGGTTGGGATCGTATTCGATGGAATCCACCCGGCCGGGGATGCCAAACTTGTTGCGCTTGAAATCGATGATCCGATAGCGCCGCTTGTGGCCCCCTCCCCGATGGCGCACGGTGATCTTGCCACGCATGTTCCGCCCGGCATGCTTCTTCAAAGGCACCACCAGGGATCGTTCCGGCTTCGTGCGCGTGATCTCCTCGAAGGTGGAGACCGTCATGCCACGTCGCCCGGGCGATGTCGGCTTATAAACCTTGATCGGCATACCCTACACTCCCTTTTGCAAGCTCCTCACCTCTATCCACCTGAACCCAAGCCGATAGCGATGAGAGGACGGGCGATACCGCTTGCGTTTCGCCGCCCGTCCCAATCGGCGTTAGACGCCCTCAAAGAACTGAATGGTATCACCAGGAGCCAGCGTGACGATGGCCTTCTTCCACATGGGGCGCTTGGTCACCAGCCGGCGCCCGTAGCGCCTCATCTTGGCCGGCATGCGCATGATCCGCACCTTCTCCACCCGAACGCCGAAGGCCGTCTCCACCGCCTCCTTCACCTGATGCTTGTTGGCACGGATATCCACCTCAAAGGCGTACTGGTTCACCGGCTCCAACAGATCCGTCGACTTCTCCGTCACGATGGGTCGCTTCAAAACCTGATACACATGCATATCCGCTTACCTCCAGCACGCCATCACGCCGCTTCCGTCGCCTTATCCACGCTCAGGAACCGCCGGATCTCCTCCAGCGCATCCAACGGCAGGATGAGATAGTCATATCCCAGGATGTCCCGCACGTTCAAATATCCGGCGCGCAGGGTCCGCACATCCGGCAGGTTACGGGCGGATAGCTCCACGTTCGGGTTCGCCTCCGCCAGCAGGATCAACGCGCTGCCATCCACCTCCAGAGCATCCAACACGCCCAACATGGCCTTGGTGCGCGGCGTGTCCAGCTGCAGGCTATCCAGCACGATGATCCGCTCCTCCGCCGCCTTCACGGACAGGGCCGAACGCAGTGCCAGGCGGCGCATCTTGCGCGGCATCCGCTTGGTGTACTTTCGGGGATGCGGGCCGTGAGCCACGCCACCACCGACGAAGATGGGGGCGTTGCGGCTGCCGTGTCGGGCCCGGCCGGTTCCCTTCTGCCGATACCACTTGGCTTTGGTCCGGTTGACCTCGCCGCGAGACTTCGTGTCATGTGTGCCCAAGCGCGCATTTGCCAGCTGCCGCACCAGAGCCTGATGCATCACGGCCTGGTTGATCGGGGCTGCGAAGATATCATCGGGCAGCTCCGCCTGCCCTACGACCTCGCCTGCAATGTTACGCAAAGGTACCTGCATCTCCCCACTCCTAGCCCTGTTGCTGTTGCTTCTTGCGCGCTGTGCGAATGATGACCAACCCGTTCTTCGGCCCCGGGACCGCGCCACGCACGGCGATCAGGTTCCGCTCGGGGTACACCTGCACCACCCGCAGGTTCTGCACCGTCACCCGGTGGTTCCCCATGCGGCCCGCCATACGCGTCCCCTTGTAAACCCGGCCGGGCGTGGTCCCCGAGCCGATCGACCCCGGCGCCCGGTGTCGGTCCGACTGACCGTGGGTCTTCGGGCCACCGCCAAAGCCGTGGCGCTTGACGCCGCCCTGGAAGCCACGCCCCTTGGACATGCCCGTCACATCCACGTACTCACCCGGCTCGAAGATCTCCACCGTGATCTGCTGCCCCTCGTTATACTGAGAGAGCTCCTCCTCGCTGATCCGAATCTCCCGCAGATACCGCAAGGGTGGAAGATCTCGCTTGCGCAAATGTCCCAGCTGTCCACGGGTGAGGCGCTTCGGCTTGACCTCGCCCCAGCCCAGCTGGATGGCGCTATACCCATCGCGCTCCGGCGTGCGCACCTGAGTGACAAAACAAGGCCCAGCCTCAATGATGGTCACAGGCGTCACCGTGCCCGACTCATCAAAGATCTGGGTCATGCCTAGTTTTCTACCAAGGATGCCCTTCATACAGACCTCCACTCGGGACTGCCAGCCTGGGCAACGGCCGCACCATCCCCCTTTGGAGCCACCCGCCCAGCGGGTGTTGCCTCCTCTTGTCTCACCGCTCGCGCCGGTGAGGGATCATCACACCTTGATCTCGATATCCACCCCGGCCGGCAGGTTCAGACGAGTCAAGTTATCGATGGTTTTGGCTCCAGGATCCACGATCTCGATCAGACGCTTGTGCGTCCGAATCTCGAACTGTTCACGAGAGTCCTTATCAATGAACGGAGAGCGCATAACCGTGAAACGCTCGATCCTCGTTGGCAGCGGGATTGGGCCCACGACAGCAGCGCCGGTGCGCTCAGCTGTCTCCACAATCTCTCGCACAGACCTATCCAAAATCCGGTGATCATACGCCTTCAGCTTGATGCGAATGCGCTGCTTGGCCATACCGCCTCCACCCTCCGGGAGCCTAGGGGGCGGGCCTACCCGCCCCCGTAGCGTTCATTGTCCTATGCTTACTCGTTACTCGATGATCTCGGTGATGACGCCAGCACCTACCGTCCGACCACCCTCTCGAATGGCGAACCGACTCCCCGCCTCCAACGCCACCGGCA
>JAADGJ010000061.1:0-131903 GCA_013152435.1 Chloroflexota bacterium
CGACGGGCAGTTCGAAGGCGATGAAGTTGTCCGGGAGGGTGGCGCATACCTGGATCAGCGCCGCGAGGCCGAAGGGCCCGTCGCCGATGCCATGGGGAGCGATCAGAATGCCGTGCAGGTCGGCGTACTCGGCGACCCATTTCAACTCGGCCAGGCCGCCGATGTCCATGGGGTCAGGGCCGATCACGTCGACGGCCTGGGTCTCGATGAGTCCCTTGAAGTTGTGCCGCAGGTAGATCTGCTCCCCCGTGTGGATCATCACCGAGCTCTTGGCCTTGACCTCCCGATACAACTCGGGGTTCACGTAAGGGGTATAATCGCCCGTCACCAGGTCCTCGAGCCACAGCGGTCGCAAGGGCTCGACTCGCCTGGCGAACGCGATGGCACCGGGCACCTTCCAGCCGGGTCCGCAGTCGATTGCCATCTCCATCTCATCCCCCAGCGCCTCCCTCACCGCGGTCATGCATGCCACGGCGTGGTCGAGCCCGCGTTTGGTGACCATGCCGGCGTTCTGTCCCAGGGCCTCCGGGGCGAACTCCAGGAACTGGGTGCTCTTGCGCGGCACATAAGAGATGCCGTAATGGTGATCGGCCACGGCGCGCCATCGGCTATCGTGGAACCCCGTTGCGACCTTCATGATGGTCATGCCGCATGCGAACTCCTTGCGGGCCTTCGCCATGGCATGGTAGTCCTCCGGCCTGTCTCCGCCCTGCCAGTAGGGCTGGAGCACGTGAAGTGGCGGAGGGCCTCCCATGTACGGCCGGACCGCATCGCGGATCTTGCCGCCGAGCAGCCGGTGGATCGGCACGCCTGCGGCCTTGCCCGCGATGTCCCAGAGGGCGATCTCGATGGAGCTGACCGCCGCTCCCCAGGGCTTGAAGCCGCCAAGGCGTCGAATCCGGCGCATGACGTCTTCGACGTCCCTGGGATCCAGGCCAACGATGAACGGCTTGTAGTAGAGGATGTGGGGGGCCATATAGGCGTGCTTGCTCATCTCCACCTGGCTTAAGCCGTAGATCCCCTCATCCGTATCGATGCGCAGCAGCAGCGCCCGCAGCGAAGGGATGTGGATGCACCGCAGATCCGTGATCTTCATGGTCATCCCTCTCATGTGGGCAAAAAAGGTGCGTCGCACTTGCGTAAGTGCGACGCACCTCTTGAGCATCTCTCACTTCAGGAACAGCTCGATCACCGGCACCGTGACGTTGGGTTTCTGCACGGGGAGCTCCAGGATGACCGTGTCCCTTCCCTGGCCTCCCCAACGCTCCAGGCGCTCGGGCGTCTCCTCGAAGTACAGGATCTCCGAGGCGTCGTTCAACAGCTGCGCGTACTCGATGCGCCCGGCCAGGCCGTCGATGGGGAGGAACCGGAAGGGCCAGGCGAAGACGTGCACGTACAGGCGGTTCGTCTCGGGGTTGTACGTCAGCCGGCAGTCCTGGGGCGCCTGGAACTCCTCCGGCGCCTGGGTGCAACCGTAGATCGACCGGCTGTGGTATTTCATCCATCGGCCGATGCCCTCCAGCCGCTCCATGGCCCGGTCGTCGAAGGTGCCGCGAGCGGTGGGGCCGACGTTGAGCAACAGGTTGCCCCCCTTGCTCACCGTGTCGACGAGCATCCGCACCAGCTGTCCCACGCTCTTCCATGTCGCCTCGTCGCGATGATAGCCCCAGGAGCCCGAGAAGGTCTGGCAGGTCTCCCATAGCACCGGCTTGCCGTCGATCTTGGGCCACTCGCGCACCACCACCTGCTCAGGAGTGCGATAGTCCCAGCCGCCCGGCACGTCCAGGAGATCCAGCCGATCGTTGATCAGGATGTGGGGCTGAAGCTCCCGGGTCATCTTCAGCAGCTTCTCCGACTGCCAGTCATCGCGGCCCTTCCCGTCCTCGCCCGGATAGGAGAAGTCGTAGAAGATGAGGTCGATACGGCCGAACTCCGTGAGGAGCTCCCGGACCTGATTGTGCAGATATTCGGCGTACTTGCGGATATCCCGATGTTTGTTCTGCTCCCGGAATTCGGGGTTGTCCCGCATGGGATGGTGTCGGTCGACGGGGAATTCCGGGTGATGCCAGTCGATCAGGGAGTAGTAGAAGCCGACCCTCAGCCCTTCCTCTCGGAAGGCTTCCACCATCGGCTTCAGGACGTCCTTGCCGTAAGGGGTGTTGGTGACTTTATAGTCGGTGTACTTGGAGTCCCAGAGGCAGAACCCCTCGTGGTGCTTGGTGGTGATGACGAAATACTTCATCCCGGCCTCTTTGGCCGCGCGGGCCCACGCTTTGGGATCGTAGAGATCGGGATAGAAGTGATCGAAGTACTTCTGGTACTCCTCATCCGTGATCCGCTCGCGGTTCTTCACCCACTCGTGCCGGGCGGGCAGCGCGTAGAGCCCCCAGTGGATGAACATGCCGAAGCGAGCCTCAACCCACCACTTCCAGTCGCCTTGCGGTTCTCGGTAGAGCTCGGTCATGAAAAGATCCTCCCTGCTTGAGTTTATCCCTTGATCCCGGTCATCACGATACCCCTGACGAAGTATCGCTGGGCCAGGAAGAAGATGATGATGATGGGTAGGAGCGTGAGCACCGCCACAGCCATCATGTAGTGGTAGTAAAAGGAGCCCTGCTGTCCCCGAAACTGATTCAGTGCCAGGGCCAGGGTGTACTTGTCCTGATCCTGTAGATACACCAGCGGTCCCATGAAGTTGTTCCAATTCCCGATGAAGGCGAAGACGGCCACGGTAGCCAGGGCGGGCTTGGAGAGCGGGAGGATGATGCGCCAGAGGATACCCCACGTGGAGCAGCCATCGATGCGAGCGGCATCATCGAGGTCCCTCGGGATCGTCATGAAGAACTGGCGTAGCAGGAAGATGAAAAAAGGCCATCCGAACCATGCGGGTACCATCAAGGGCAGGAAAGTGTTCGTCCAGCCGAGTTTGCTGAAGAGGACATATTGGGGGATCAACGTCACCCACATGGGCACCATCATCGTGCCCAGGACGATGAGGAAGAGCACCTCTTTCCCCCGTGCCCGCAGTCGAGCGAATCCGTAGGCGGGCAGCGCACAGGAGAACAGGTTCCCCAGGATGTTGCCCAGGGTGATAATCAACGAGTTGCGCAGGAACAGGTTAAAGGGGGCGAACTTGGTCCACCCCTCGATGAAATTCTGCCATCGAATGGGGTCGGGTATCCACTTCGGCGGGTAGACAAAGATCTGCTTGGGTTCCTTCAGGGCGGTGGAGAGCATCCAAAGGAACGGTAGGGTGAGCAGGATCCCGCCCGGGATGATGAGCGCGTATACCAGTATGACGTACAGGACGCGGCGGACGCGCTTGTGACGATACCAGGGGCGACTGGCGATCGGATGGGCCACACCTGTCCCATGCTCTAGCGTTTCATACCTGCTGAGCGCATCGCTCATCCATTACCTCCCCTCGAACTCATAGTACACCCAGTACTTGCTGCTCTTGAACTGCAGCCAGGTGAGTCCCAGGATGATAACGAAGAGGATCCAGGCCATAGCCGAAGCGTATCCCATCTTTAAGTACTCGAACGCGTTCTGGTACAGGTACATCACGTATACCAGGGTCGCGGTCCCCGGGCCGCCTCGCGTCATCACATAGACATTGGTGAAGATCTGAAACGACTGGATGATCGAGATGACGATCACGTAGAACAGCACGGGCGAGAGCATGGGGAGCGTGACATGGAGAAACTCGTGCCACTTATTGCCGCCGTCGATGCGCACGGCCTCGTAGAGATACTCTGGTATCCCTTGTAACCCCGCCAGGAGGATGATCATGTTGCCGCCGATCCCCCACAGGCTCATCAGGATCAACGCCGGCATGGCCCACTTCTGGCTGCCTAGCCACCCCGGCCCCTGGATGCCCACCAGGGAAAGCAGATAGTTGATCAGCCCGACCTGGGGGTTGAAGAGCCAGATCCACAGGATGGCGATGGCAACCCCGCTGGTGACCGAGGGCATATAGTAGAGGGTGCGGAAGATCTCGATCCCGGGCACCTTCTGGTTCATCAGAATGGCCGCCATCAAAGCTCCAACCGTGCCCAGGAATACGCTGGCGAAGCCGTAGTAGAAGGTGTTCTTAAGAACGATCCAGAAGAGCCGGTCCTCGAAGAAGAGCTTCTGATAGTTCCCCAGGCCGATCCATGCTCGCGTCGTCAGTCCCGTCCAATTGGTGAAGCTCATAACCAAGGAGGCCACCAAAGGCCCGCCTGTGAACAGCAACAATCCGATCAGCCACGGCGAGATGGCGATGTAGAATTCGATCTCCTCCCGTTGCCTCAAACTCAGCTGCTGCCTCTTGAAAAGAGACGTGAGCCTGGGCATGCTTCCCCCTTCCACTTTTACTGTCTTTCTTAGAGAGTGTGTCTGAAGAATGCTGTTGCTTCTGCTGGGCGGAGCCCCTCCGGAAAAAGCCCTTCTTTTGCCCTCGACCTGCCCGGCCTCGGCCTGAGTCCTCCAGAAAAGGCCGAAAGAGGCAGGTGCAAGCCGGAAAAGTGGGATTTCCGTGGAGGGGAGGCCCCCTCCATACCTCCCCCTGTGGAGCCGGTCGTTGAGGGAGACCCCTCAAAACATCTTGCCGGTAAATTTTCAGACACGCTCTTACTTTATACTTTAACTTAGCGTGTGTCTGAGGAGTGCCGTCGCCTCTGCTATGGGAAGGCCCGAAAGGGCGAGGTCCCTCCAGAAAAAGCCTTTACCTGCCCGGCCTCGGCCTGAGTCCTGCGGAAAGAGCCGAGAGAGGCAGATGCAGGCCGGAAAAGAGGGATTCCCATGGAGGGAGGATCCCCTCTACATCTCCCCTATGAAGCTGATAGCTGCGGGAAATCCTCGGACACCCGGCCCGTAATTTTTCAGACGCGTTTTTACGAGCCCGTCACGGGTTATGCATAATCAAGGGCACCCGCCCCGCGGGGGCGGGCACCCTTGCTGCGCGTGTGTCGCCGATGGACGCCCCATCCGCCTCATCCTGACTCGATGAGCTTCTTGTACGCTTCGTCCAGGACGGGCGTTCCCTCTTCGATGATTCGCTGCACGGCCTCCTCCACGGACATGTCGCCGGACTGTATGAGCCCTGTGTAGCGGTTGAAGATGTCCATGATCTCGCCGCCGGCGAGCGTCTGATAGGGGTGGCCGGTCACTGCGTAGTTCTCCAGGGCATCCAGGTAGTATTCGGCGTGGTCCGGAGCGGGATCGGACTCGATCCAGCTTTGGTAGGCCGCCTTGCGGGCTGGGCTGCCTCGTCCGGACTCTCCCCACATGAACTCCATCCCCTCTACCGAGAGGTACTCGCGCATGTAGGTCCAGGCGACGTCCGGATGCTCGCAATCGCGTGTGATCCCGTAGCCGCTGCCGAACGATCCCGTCCTTCGGACCTTCGGGCCCTTGGGCCAGGGGGCCACATCCCACTCGAATGAGGCGAGCTCATGCAGCTGGGGCGTGCCCCAGGAAGCGAGCGCGAACATGGCGGCCACTCCGGCGACCCAGATCCCGGCTGGGACAGCCTGGGATTCGGCCGGGGTGGGGGCCACTTTGTGCACGTGGATCAGGTCCGTCCACCATTGCAGAGCCTCGATGGACTCCGGCATATCGAGCAGGATCTTGGTGTCGTCGTCGTTAAACGAGCGTCCCTCCCAGGGCCCCAGGATGGCTTCGCTCTGCTCGTTGCCGAGCCCTACGATGGTGCCGTAATAGCCGCCCCATCCCCACTGGCCCTCCTTCGTGAGCTTCTTGGCGTTCTCCAGGAGGTCATCCATCGTCCATGTCTCGTCGGGGTAGGGCAGGCCCGCCTCATCGAAGAGGTCCTTGTTATAGCCCAGGATGATGGGGCCGTGGTCATAGGGGATCTCGTACTGTTCGCCTTTAAATCTGTACAGCCTCAGGGCCTCCTCCCAGATCCCCTCGACGTTGAATTCCTCATCCGAGTCCACGTAGTTCTGCACGCTGACGAGGATGCCTTCGAAGTTCCAGGGGAAAGCGTAGCGTCCGTGCACGTAGATGATGTCCGGCAGCGTGCCCGCGGCGGCCCAGGTGGGAACGATCGTGTTGTGCTCGCTCCAGGTGTTGTTGGTCACCTTGATCTGGATATCCGGATGTCGCTCCATGAACATGTTGTCGAACTTCTTCTGGTGTTCGAGGAACACGATGTCCCAGGCGTGGGCCGTGGTTAAGACCGTTACCTCCGGTGCTTCGGTGGGCTTTTCCTCCTTCCCCGTGGGAGCTGGAGCGCCCGCGGGTGGCGCACATGCGGCCAATGCCGCTCCGCCGACAAGCCCTGCTGCAAATCCCAGGAATTCCCGTCGCGTCATACGTTTCGCAGTCATGTGCCGTCTCCTTCTTCCTTCCGATACGTGTATCGGCTTGTGTGCTGTGGGAATCGCGCCGCCGATATTCACCCGTGCTGCGAGAGAATGCAACGCTGTCTCCTGGACCGATGGATAACTATATCCTATCACCCCCTTCCCCACGGTTTTCCCCCGGCGGATCTGAACGGAGTGAAGCGACCTTGATGGATATTGCGATGTCCTTCGCGTCGGTGCGTTCCGGGAGGTCTGATGTACGCGGCGAGTACGATGGGTCGCGACGAGGAACGTTGTGGTACCGGTATCACACGTCTCGCTGTAGTAAATTATAAACGACGCCTGGTACGGGTGTCAATACCCTATCCCTTGAATTTTGCGCAAAAACGGGCCGTTTCCGCGCGGGGAGAGCGCCGTATGGGGCTGATGGAGGACGCTCACGTGGGAGGAGGAAGGGACGGGGAAGGCGCCGCTCTGTCCCTGCGGGAGGAGGTCGGCCTCCCGCTGCGAGGTGGCCGAGGAAACCCGGCGCGAATGTCGGATGTTTGACAAGGTATATGCCCTGTGCTAGTATAGACCAGATTATGAGAATTGGGCGACCCTGTGCTTTCGAACTGTGGAGACCGGATATTGGGCCGTGACGACGCTCGCGGTGGGTCGCCTGTTCATTTTCGCTAGATCCGCCGGGATGCAAACGGCCGGTTCACCTCTGGCCGGAGCGAATTCCAAGCCTGTGTTTTTCTACCCGTGATCGCGGTAAGATAGCGCGTGGTCGCTATTTGTTTGCTATGATCTCTACCTCTTTCATCAGGAGGACCGTATGGGCACGTTGCTTGAGGTGAAGAACCTGCGCACCCAGTTCTTCACCCAGGATGGCATTGTTCACGCCGTGAACGGCATCTCGTACACGCTGGACGAGGGGGAGACCCTGGCCATCGTGGGTGAGAGCGGATGTGGGAAGAGCGTCGGTGTCATGTCCCTGATCCGGCTGATCCCACAGCCTCCCGGCAAGATCGTCGATGGCGAGGTGTGGTTTGACGGGCAGGACTTGCTCAAGATCGACGAGGAGGAGCTTCGGCAGGTGCGGGGGAACCGGATCGCCATGATCTTCCAGGATCCGATGACCTCGCTGAACCCCGTGCTAACCATCGGACAGCAGGTCGGCGAGGCGTTGCAGCTTCATCTGGGAATGAACAAGCAACAGGCCCGTCAACGGTCCATTGAGTTGTTGGAGATGGTCGGCATCCCGGATGCGGCCGATCGCATCGATGATTATCCTCACCAGTTCTCCGGCGGCATGCGTCAGCGTGTGATGATCGCCATGGGGCTCTCCTGCAACCCGCAGATCCTCATCGCGGACGAGCCCACCACGGCCCTGGACGTCACGATCCAGGCGCAGATCATCGATCTGGTCAAGCGCTTGAAACGCGAGGTCGGCATGGCGATCATCTGGATCACCCACGACCTGGGGGTGGTCGCCGGCCTGGCCGAGCGCGTGATCGTCATGTACGCGGGGTATATCGTGGAAGAGGCCGCGGTGAACGACTTGTACGCTGATCCGCGGCATCCTTATACGTTGGGGCTGTTGCGCTCGATCCCCCGCCTGGATAAGGGGCGGCAGGCGAAATTGCAGCCCATCGAGGGGTTACCCCCTGACCTTCTGGACCCACCGAAGGGATGCCCATTCGCACCGCGTTGCTCATACCGCATCGATCGGTGTAATGAAGAGAACCCAGCGCTGGAGACGGTGGCGCGTGGTCACCGCGTGGCATGTTGGGTGGACGTAAAGGGGGCGCGGAACTGATGGCAGAAACGAGTCAAATCGGTCGGAACGGGGATATCTTGTTGCGGGTCGAAGGCCTGAAGATGCACTTCCCCATCACCCAGGGGATCATCTTGCAGCGCCAGGTGGGGAGCATCAAGGCCGTTGATGGCATCGATTTCTATATCCGGCGCGGCGAGACATTGGGGCTGGTGGGCGAGTCCGGCTGTGGGAAGTCGACCACCGGCCGGGCGATCCTGCAGCTATATCGCCCTACCGCGGGGCACGTCTATTTCGATGGAGAGGACCTCACCTTGATGAAGGGGGAGCGGCTGCGTCAGCAGCGTCGGAAGATGCAGATGATCTTCCAGGACCCCTATGCCTCGCTCAACCCCCGCATGACGGTAGGGAACATTATCGGCGAGCCGCTCGAGGTGCATAACATCGCCCGGGGCAAGGAGAAGCGGGACCGGGTGATGGAGCTGCTGCAGGTGGTTGGCCTCAATCCTTATTTCATCAACCGTTATCCCCACGAGTTCTCCGGCGGCCAGCGTCAGCGCATCGGGATCGCCCGGGCGCTGGCGGTGAATCCGGACTTCATCGTGTGCGATGAGCCCATCTCGGCTCTGGACGTCTCCATTCAGGCCCAGATCATCAACCTGCTGGAGGACCTGCAGGCGCAGTTCGGCCTCACCTATCTCTTCATCGCGCACGACCTGTCCGTGGTGCGGCATATCTCCAACCGGGTGGCCGTGATGTATCTGGGCAAGATCGTCGAGATGACCGACCGGGATACGCTGTACAAGAATCCGTTGCATCCCTATACGCAGGCGTTGCTGTCCGCTGTGCCCATCCCGGATCCCCAGATCGAGGCCAAGCGTCAACGCATCATCCTGGAGGGGGACGTGCCGAGCCCGGCGAATCCGCCCAAGGGCTGCAACTTCTGCACTCGATGCCCGAAGGTGATGGACATCTGCTGGGAAGAGGAGCCTCCTTTCCGGGATCTCGGCGATGAGCACTTCGTGGCCTGTTTCCTGTACGAGTGAGTTCTCCCTGAAGGCGCAAGCTTCTGCGATGTGAGGATTGGCCGAGGGCGTCCCCGATAGTCGCCTGTCTCCTGCCCCATGTGGTTGGCGATGGCGCCCGCGGTTGGGGAAGGGAGGTGATATGGCGCTCGCTTTACGACGATCGTGTTGTCAGCATCGCCGGCTGATCGTGAAAGGGCGAGTTTGCGCCTGTCGATGAAGCAGCTGTGCAGATCCAATGAACTAGGAGGGGAGTATGTTGCGCAAGAAGTGGTTTGTCATAATGGCCGTTCTCGTGATCTCGAGCATGGTCCTCACGGCCTGTCCCTCCGGCACTCCTGAGAAGGAGGTCGTGGAGGTCGTCAAGACCGTTGAGGTGACCAAGGTGGTCGAGAAAGAGGTCATCAAGGAGGTCGTGGTTACGCCGACGCCCGCTCCGGTGACCTTCGAGTCCCCCGACCCGAACACCATGGTCGTGGCTACCATCGGCGATCCGGAGACCCTGGACCCCGCTTTGAACTACGAGACCGCGGGCGCCAACATCATCCAGAACGTCTACGAGACCCTGGTTTACTACAACAAGGATGATGCGACCTCCTTCGTGCCCCAGCTGGCGACCGACTGGACGATCTCGGATGATGGCTTGACCTACACCTTCACCATCCGCAAGGGGGTCAAGTTCCACAATGGCGCCGATCTGACGCCCGAGGATGTGGCCTACTCCTTCCAGCGTGGGTTGCTGCAGGGCGGTCCGGATTCGCCGCAGTGGCTGCTCACGGAGCCGTTCCTGGGTGTGGGCATTTACGACATCGCCGACCTGATCGACCCCGAGCTGGAGGGTGATCCCGAGGGCTTGCAGGCGACAGACCCCGACAAGCTGATGGAGGTCTGCCAGCAGGTGAAGGACGCCATCGTCGCGGACGAGGAGAACTGGACGGTCACCTTCCATCTGGCACAGCCGTGGGGGCCCTTCCTGGCCACCATCGCCCAGGGCTGGGGCAGCATCATGGACAAGGACTGGGTGATCGAGAACGGTGGCTGGGATGGTGACTGCGCGACCTGGGCGAAGTACTACGGTGTGACCTCGGAGAACGATCCCTTCACCAGCATCATGAACGGCACGGGGCCCTACAAGCTGGAGCGCTGGACGCCGGGTGAGGAGATCGTCCTGGTTCGCAACGAGAACTACTGGCGAACCCCCGAGGTGGGCCCGGCCTGGGAGGGTGGCCCCGTCGGACCGGCCGCGATCGAGCGGATCGTGATCAAGTCCGTCAGCGAGTGGGGTACCCGCTTCGCCATGCTCCAGGCGGGCGATGCCGACACCGCGTACGTGCCGCGGCAGAACGTCTCCCAGGTGGATCCCCTGGTGGGTGAGATCTGCGAATATCAGGAAGACGGCTCCTTCAACTGCCAGCCTTCCGATAACCCGGATGCGCCGCTGCGGCTGTACAAGGGCATGCCTGGGGTGAGCCGCACGGATGCCTTCTTCGTCTTCAACATCAACGTCGAGGGCGGCAATCCCTTCATCGGCAGCGGCCAGCTGGACGGCAACGGCATTCCGCCCGACTTCTTCAGCGATATCCATGTCCGACGCGCCTTCAACTACTGCTTCGACTGGGAGGCCTTCATCGAAGAGGCTCTGAACGGCGAGGCGGTGCAGAACGTGGGCGTGTTGATCCCCGGCATGCTGGGGTACGACCCCAACGGGCCCAAGTACACCTACGATCCTGAGAAGTGCGCTGAGGAGTTCAAGCAGGCCTGGGACGGCCAGGTGTGGGAGAAGGGCTTCCGTCTGCAGATCGCCTACAACACCGGCAACGTCACGCGGCAGACCGTGGCCGCGATCCTGCAGGCCACCCTGGCGGACGTGAACGACAAGTTCCAGGTGGAGATCGTCGGGCTGCCGTGGCCGACCTTCCTGCGGCAGATCCGTGGCGGGCGGCTGCCCATCTTCGTCAGCGGCTGGCTGGAGGACATCCACGATCCGCACAACTGGGCGCAGCCCTTCACCGTCGGCACGTATGCTCGCCGCCAGAACATGCCTGAGGAGCTGCTGGACAAGTTCACGGAGCTGGTGAACGCGGGCGTCTCGGAGACCGATCCGGCGAAGCGAGCGGAGATCTACAAGAAGCTCTCTGAGCTGGACTACGAGTACGCCCCGGCGATCCGCCTGGCCGTGGCCACTGGCCGCCGCTACGAGCAGCGCTGGGTGCAGGGATGGTACTACAACCCCATCTATCCCGGTACCTACTACTACGCGCTCTCTGAGAAGTAAATCGGTCTGGAATGGGGGATGTAGCGGGGGAGGGCCTAGCCCTCCCCCGTTGCCTTGTTTTCTGGTGTGTTGCCGTGGGACCTCTTGGGGACTCTGTTAGGAAACCTGAGCATGTGAGATCCGAGGTGGCAGTTCCCATGCTGTCGCAGGTGGAGCGTGGTAGCTCCTCCCGCTTGGAGGGCGTGTTTGAGAGATGCCATTGATCTTGAGTCTTCAGACACACCCTGAGGCAACGCGATGGATCCCGCGCCCCATTCCCAGACATGTTCCTGATTTGCGTAGGAGGATGGGGGTATGACGAAATATGTGATTCGAAGGCTCTTGATGGTGCCCGTGATCCTCATGGGCGTGACGATGCTGATCTTTGGTGTGTTGCAGTTTCTGAGCCCGGCTGAACGTTCCGCCTTGTATGTGCGCGATATTCCCAAGAACGAGCGCGCTTTGGAGGGGATTATCCGCCGCTATGGGCTGGATAAGCCCATCTACGTTCAGTACTGGCGTTGGTTGGTGGGGCAGCGCGATCCGGTGACGGGCGAGATTGTGGGAGGGATTTTGCGGGGCGACTTGGGCTACTCGCGTACCTCCTCCCAGCCCGTGGCGGATCTGATCAAACACCGGTTCCCCGCGACATTGGAGCTGGCGTTATGGAGCATTATCCCGATCATCGGCGGGGGGGTGTGGCTGGGCGTGATCGCTGCCGTCAACCATAACAAATGGATCGATCAGGTGGCCCGCGTGTTCAGCATCGTGGGGTATTCCTTCCCCACCTTCGTGTTCGGGCTGTTGGTCCTCATGATCTTCTACGCCCATCTGCAGTGGTTCCCTCCCGGGCGTATCTCCGACTGGGCCAATCAGGTGATCAACTCGCCCGAGTTTAAGAATTACACGCAATTGATCACGATCGACGCGCTGTTGAATTTGCGTTTCGATGTTTTCCTGGATGCCATGCGGCATCTCCTCCTTCCCGTGATCACGTTGGCCTATCTCTCCTGGGCTTTGCTGCTGCGCGTGACCCGCTCCTCCATGCTGGAGTCGCTGCGCCAGGATTACATCACGACGGCCCGGTCCAAGGGACTGCGCGAGCGGGAGGTGATCCGGCGACACGCGCTGCCTAACGCCCTGATCCCCGTGGCGACCATCGGGGGGTTGACCGTGGTGGGACTGCTGAACGGCGTCGTGATCACGGAGACGGTGTTCAATTATCCGGGGATCGGCTCGGCGGCCGCCCGGGCCGCGCTGCAGCTCGATGTGGTGACGATCCTGGCGTTTACGCTATTTAACGGCTTCATCCTGGTCCTCGCCAATCTGGTGGTGGACATCTTGTACGCTTACATTGACCCGCGAGTGCGGTTGGAATAAAGTAAGGTTGAGGAGTACGCTATGGCTACTGCCACAAAGCCTGTGCAGACGAATGCGATGTCGCAAGCTTTGGCTGAACGCGAGATGGGGCGCTTGGAACGTTGGCTGGGAACGGAAAATTATCGGGTTCTCAAGGCGCTGGTCACCAATCCCCTCTCCGTAACCGGGTTGGTCCTGCTCGCCTTCTTCGTCTTCATCGCGGTGGCTGCACCCGTATTGGCTCCGCCGGCCGGCCGGGATCCCTACCGGATCCCGCGCGATGGCTATAGCCCCGACCCCAAGCCGCCGGGCACCGAATGGCGTCGGCGCGAGCCGCCCCTGCCCTTCTGGTGGAAGCCGATCATGAAGACCGATCGTTGGGTCCACCTGCTGGGGACGGCCAGCGGGCAGTGGGATATCTACTACGGTGTGGTGTGGGGAACCCGCACCGCCTTTCGGGTCGGCCTGATCATCACGCTATCCGTGATGACCATTGGGATCCTGATCGGCTCCGTCTCCGCGTATTACGGGGGATTAGTCGATACGATCCTAATGCGCATCACCGATATCTTCCTGGCCTTTCCCTTCCTGGTGGCCGCGCTGACGCTTTCGGCCATCCTGACGCCCATCGTCGGAAAGGGGATCCTTCCCGCCACGATCGCTCTGATCGCCTTTGGCTGGATGGGGTACGCGCGCCTCATTCGGGGGGATATCCTGTCCGTCAAACAGCGCGATTTCGTGATGGCCGCTCGGGTGATCGGGGTGAAGGATCACAAGATCCTGATCCGCCACATCATTCCCAACGCCATCTTCCCCACCCTGGTGGTCGCCTCCATGGACATGGGGACGTACGTCCTGAGCTTCGCGGCGCTCAGTTTCCTGGGAATCGGCGCGGAGTTCGGTTACGCGGACTGGGGACAGCTCCTCTCCTTCGCCCGGGACTGGATCACCCAGCTGGCCACGTATTGGTATATCGTCGTCTTCCCCGGGACGGCCCTCGTCCTCTTCGTCCTCTCCTGGAATCTGGTGGGGGACGCGGTGCGGGATATCTTCGACCCGCGCATGCGGGGCCGGGGCGGAGCGTAGGCGACGGGGTATGTGACGCCCGATCGGATTTGAGCCTTCCGTGTTTCCTATTCAAGCGTTCTCATCGATCTTTCAGAGACGCCGTGCCACCCTCGGGTGGTATGGCGTCTTTCTCGTGCTGGCCGGCTTGTGGCTCCTGGCCTCTTCCTGTTCCCGCTCTCAACCCCCGGTCCCGACCGCCGGACCGCCTCCGCCCGCCCCTGTGGCGACGTGGACGCCCACCCCGTTGCCTCCCACCCCCACGCCGACGGCGACCCCAGGGCGACGGAACATCACGGTGGGATTGTCCCTGTCCGCCGCGACCCTGGACCCGCTTTTGTTGCCCTGGGACGATCCGGCGGCCCGGTTTCTGGTGGATGCCCTGTTCGATCGGCTGATGCCGCCCGACGCGGCCGATGGACGCCTGACGTCGGGGATCGTGCAGGCCTGGCGCGTGTCGGAGGACGGGCGCGCCATCACCCTCACGGTGCGTTCCGGTGTGGCCTGGCATGACGGCCGTCCGGTCACGGCCGAGGATGTAGCGTTTACCATCCGGGCGGCCCTGGACCCGGATCGGGACAGCCCCTACTTTGTGCGGCTCATGCCCGTTCGCTCGGTTGAGGTGGCTGGGGAGGCCACGGTGGTCGTGCGGCTGGACGAGCCCTCCTGTCCCACGCTGACGGCCCTGGGCGATCTCCCGGTGGTGCCGGCGCATCGCTTGCGAGAGGGGGCATGGGAGGCGTTTGGGCGTGTCCCCGTCGGCAGCGGCCCGTTGCGCTTCGTCGAATGGCAGGGGGACGGCGCGTTCACCCTCTCGGCCGCGGAGGGCCATTGGCGGGCCCGGCCGCGGATCGCCACCTGGTACGTGCGGCTGCTCTCCGCCGGGGAGATGGCGGGCGCGTGGGAGGCTGGCGAGCTGGATATCGCGATCCTGCCCCGCGCGTTGGCGCTGGACCCGCCATCCGATTGGCCTATCCGATGGGCGCCGGGACTGGAGTATGTGGGCGTCTTCTTCAACCAGGAGCGATTGGGGCTCTCCGATGCTCGCGTGCGTCGGGCGCTGTCCATGGCCCTCGATCGCTCACGGCTGAATCAACTCGTCCTGGGCGGTCGCGGGCTTCCGTTGGCCGCGCCCTGGCTGCCCTCGACCTGGGCCATTCAACCCGCGCCGACGCCGCCGCCATTCGACCCGGAGCGGGCGGGGGGATTGCTGGACGCGGCCGGCTGGCGGGATGAGGACGGGGACGGATGGCGGGAGAGGGGGGATGAGCCTCTGCTGGTCCGCGTCAAGACGAACGGCGAGAACCCGGTCCGGCGTGATCTGGCCATGCTGGTGGCGGCGGCCTACCGCTCCGTTGGCGTGCCCGCCGAGGTGGAGATCGTGCCTTACTTCAGCCTGATCGACGCGCTGTTCCGACACGATTACGATGTGGCCGTCTTCAGCTGGCCCATCGATCTGGACCCGGATCCGTCGCGCTACTGGCGCTCCGATCAGACTGAGCCGCGCCGTGGCTTCAACCTGACCGGGTGGCGGGATGATCGCACCGATGTTCTGTTGCGGGAGGGGTATGCGGCCCGGGCGTGCGCGTTCGACGAGCGCCGGGAGGCTTATCACGCGCTGGCCGTGCATCTGGCGGAGCAGCGGCCCGTGGATGTCCTGTTTGCGCTGCCCGCAGGCGTCGTCGTCCGGCCGGGGCTTCAGGGCGTAACGGTCAGTCCCTTCGCCGGCGTGGGGGCATCGTTTCCGGACTGGCGGTGGTGATTGGATATGGAGCCCCGGTTTCTCCGGGAGGCCGGAGCGCTGGATACCGGGCGTGTTGATTTGCCTCATTCGACTCTTCGGGTACAATGGCGGCAATCCCGGGGTGCCACTCTGTGTCGGATAATAGATCACTGCGTTCCGACGAGAGGATCAGGTTGCCCTGATAAGGAGAACGAGGCTTGACGCGAGAAGAGGTTCGGCTGACCGCGATGGCAGCCTGCGCCGGCTGAGCGAGCAAGCTGGCCCCAGAGGCCCTGGCGCAGGTCCTGCGTCCACTTCAAAACCTATTCCCGCCCGAGGCGCATCCCGAGGTGTTGGTCGGCCTGGGCGCGGTGGATGACGCCGCGGTCTATCGTCTGAACGATCGGCAGGCCATCATCAGCACCACCGATTTCTTCACGCCCGTGGTGGATGATCCCTATGATTATGGGGCGATCGCCGCGGCCAATGCCATGAGCGATGTGTACGCCATGGGGGGCGATGTCCTCTTCGCCTTGAACATCGCCGCTTTTCCCGCGGATATGGATCCGGATGTGATCGCTCGGATCCTGCGCGGTGGGGCGGACAAAGTGATGGAGGCGGGAGGGGTGATCGCCGGAGGGCACACGATCCAGGATCAGGAGCCCAAGTATGGCCTGGCGGTCGTGGGCATGGTGCACCCGGATCGGATCTTCACCAAGGGGGGCGCCCGGCCGGGCGATACGCTGTTCCTCACCAAACCGCTGGGGACCGGCGCGATCAGCACGGCCCTCAAGCGCGGGCTCGCGCGGGCCGATCACGTGAGCGCTATGGTCGAGAGCATGAAGCGGCTGAATCGCGTCGCGGCCATGGTTGCCCGGGAGGTCGGCGTTCGGGCGGCCACGGACATCACCGGCTTTGGACTGCTGGGACATGCCAGCGAGATGGTCCAGGCGAGCGGCGTGGGATTCCGCTTCCGGATGGGCGCGATCCCGCTCTTGCCCGGGGCGGCCGAGTACGCCGCCGAGTGGATCTTCCCGGGGGGCTCGCACAACAATAAGTCCTTCTACCGTTCCCTGGTGCGCTTCGGCGAGGAGATTCCCGAGGAGCGACAGATGCTTTTGTGGGATGCTCAGACCTCGGGCGGGCTGTTGGTCGCCGTCCCGCCCGGCCGGAGTGAGGATTTCCGAACCCTATGTGCGGATCGTGGACAATCGGTTTGGGAGATCGGCGAGGTGATCGAGGGGACGGGGATTGAGGTAGTCGCCTGAGGGAGATCGAGGGCCTGAAAGAAGAAAACGGAGGGGACGGCCGTCCCCTCCGTTTTTTCCTTAGAGCGTGTTTGAGAAATGCCATTGCTTCTACTATGGGGAGGCTCGGAGGGGCGGAGCCCCTCCGGAAAAAGCTTTTCTTTCGCCTTCGACCTGCCTGGCCTCGGCCTGGGTCCTCCGGAAAGGGCGGAGAAAGGCAGGTGCAGGCCGGAAAAGTGGATTTCCTGTGGAGGGGAGGTCCCCTCCACACCTCCCCCTGTGGAGCTGATCGCCGAGGAAGCCCCTCAGACACCTTACCGGCAAATTTTCAGAGAGCGTCTGAAGATCACTAAGTAGAGGGGCACGGCCGCCGCCGTGCCCCTCTTGCGTTTGTGGTCTGGAGATATTAGATCCCGTCCGATGGCATGCCTCACTCGCCGGCCGGCGCTGCAGCCGGAGCGGGGGAGCTGAGGATCTCCGCCTCCCGCTTGGAGGTGGAGATGGCCCACCACAGCACGGCCAGCAGGGCCACGATGACGATGATGGTAAAGACGCTCAATCCCTTGTACTGGACGATGATGGGGGCGATGATGACGCTGACCAGGTTCACCACCTTGATCATGGGGTTCAGCGCCGGCCCCGCCGTGTCCTTCAGCGGGTCGCCGACGGTGTCGCCCACCACGCTGGCCTTGTGGCGCTCGGATCCCTTGCCGGTGTTGGCCTCCAGGTTGCGGGGCTCGTCCTCGATGGTCTTCTTGGCATTGTCCCAGGCGCCACCCGCGTTGGCCATGAAGACGGCCAGCAGCTGGCCGGACAGGATGATGCCCGCCAGGAAGCCGCCCAGCGCCTCCACCTGCAGGAGCAGCCCGACCACGATCGGGGTCACCACGGCGATGGTGGCCAAGGAGACCAGCTCCTTCTGCGCCGCAACGGTGGAGATCTCCACGGCCCGGGCATAGTCCGGCTTCACCGTGCCTTCCAGGATGCCGGGGATGCGGAACTGTCGCCGGACCTCTTCCACCATCTGCCCGGCCGCGCGGCTCACCGCCCTGATGGCCAGCGAGGAGAATAGCCATGGGATCGCGCCGCCGATGAGCAGCCCGACGAAGACCACCGGCTCGGACACCCGGATGCCGTTGATCAGCGCCTGCGGATCGATCTTGGCCACGTCGGTGATGTAGGAGCCGAACAGGGAGACGGCGGCGATGACGGCTGAGCCGATGGCGATGCCCTTGGTGATGGCCTTGGTAGTGTTGCCCACCGCGTCCAGGTCGGTCATGATCTTGCGGGCGTCCTCATCCATGCCGGCCATCTCGCCGATGCCGTTGGCATTGTCGGCGATGGGACCGAAGGAGTCCATGGCCACGTTATTCCCGGTCAGGGTCAGCATGCCGATGCCGGTCATAGCCACGCCGTAGAGGACGAAGGCCGTCCGGGCGATGGTGTCAGACGGGACCTTACCCGCCTCCACGAACTGCTGGACCGGGACGCCGGCGTAGATCAGGATGGCCGCCCCGATGGTGAGGGCGATGACCAGGATGGCCCACACGGTGGATTCGTATCCCACGCCCAGGCCGGCGAGGATGGTCGTGGCAGGCCCGCCGTTGGTGGCCTTGCGGATCTCCTGTACAGGCGCCTTCTCGGTACCCGTGAAATAGTCGGTCAGACGGTCAATGAGGATGGCCAGGAAGACGCCCGCCGTCGTGGAGAGGAAGGGACGCCACCAGCCGCCGGGCACGCCCTCCATGTAGACGATGGCGACGATGCCGAACAGCACAATCGAGATGGCCGCCGAGGTGAGGTATCCTCGGAAGATGGCCGCCATCGCGTCGCCGCTCT
Source organism: Chloroflexota bacterium (assembly GCA_013152435.1). Lineage (NCBI taxonomy): Bacteria > Bacillati > Chloroflexota > Chloroflexota bacterium. The sequence continues at coordinate 18,586 of JAADGJ010000061.1, forward strand.
TTTCCGGTCCACCCTTCACTCGATACGTGCCGATGATAGAGGCCAGCACGCCGATGCCGCGCACCAGGAGCGGATACAGGATCCACTCGATGTGGCCGGTGATCGCCGTGAGCGCCAAGCCCAGGATCAGGGCCGAGACGATGGTCACCTCGTAGGACTCGAAGATGTCCGCCGCCATACCGGCGCAGTCTCCCACGTTGTCCCCTACCAGGTCGGCAACCACGGCCGCGTTCCTAGGGTCATCCTCGGGGATATCCTGCTCGACCTTACCCACCAGATCGGCGCCGACGTCCGCCGCCTTGGTGTAGATGCCACCACCCACTCGCATGAAGAGCGCCAACAGCGTGCCGCCGAAGCCGAAGCCCAGAAGTGCGTCCGGCGCAGCCTTGCCGAAGATCATGAAGATCACGGTGCCGCCGAACAGGCCCAGGCCGTCGGTCAACATGCCCGTGATGGTGCCCGCACGATAGGCGATGCGCAGCGCGTCGCCGAAGCTGTGGCGAGCGGCCGCCGCCACGCGCACGTTGCCCTGCACCGCCATGCGCATGCCGATCTGCCCCACTGCCAGGGAGAATCCCGCACCCATCATGAAGGCGATGGCGCGCCCGAGCCCTACCAGTAGACGGACAGTGTTTTCACTTCGCCCTGCGAACCGTTCCATGGCCTCCGCGGTGGGGGGGACGATATACACGCTCAGGAACAGCGCCACCGTGAGGAGCCCGATGAACGGCAGGATCGTGCGGAGCTGACGGGTCAGGTACGCGTCGGCTCCTTGGCGGATCGCCTCCCAGACCTCCTGCATCTCCGCCGTGCCTTTGTCCTCTTGCATGATCTGTCTGCGTAGGAAGATGGCGTAGAGGAGGCCCAGGATTGCGATGCCCAGTACCGCCCAGACAGCAATTGTCTCCAGGGGAGTCAAACCCATTGTGCCCATGATCGATCCCTCTTACCTCCATTCCTCAGAATATAGCCGGGCTTGCAATCGCCCGGCTGATGATCTCTATATCCAAACCCAGCAGCATCCCTGGCTTGGATCGCTCGATTGGACGGCCTCTAGCGCCTTGGCGGTGCTTATGTATATATCATCGCGGTACAGGCAAGCTGCTTATCATTGCTGGATTTTACTTGGCGGACTTGGGGAAGTCAAGAATTTAGATCATAGGCCGTGCGCCCAATTCGGGGTCGTTCATATAAAATGGGGGCTCTCCTGAAAGGCGGCCCTGTAAGGGTTTCGGAGGCCTCCGGATGGGTTTCGGAAGGAAAAATGGTTGCTTCTTCGCATGGGGTATGATAGAATGAAACCGGCATGGTGCCCTGGCGGGAGGCTGGGGCATAGCTGTGAATTGCCGTGATGATCATTCCAGGATTTGAGCGGGAGGTGTGATCTGGAGTCAGCGGAACTGGCGCATGCCATTGTCAACCTGGTGGAAGAGCATCAGGCAGAGGACATCGTGATGCTCGACCTCCGCACGGTGTCCATCCTTGCTGACTATTTCGTGATCTGCTCTTCGGAGTCGGAGCGACAGTCCCGGGCGATCATGGAGGCGGTGGATGAAGGCCTGGGACATTTGGGGAAGGCCCCGCTAGGTGTGGAAGGGTCGGCCAGCGCTGGCTGGATCCTGATGGATTACGGGGATGTCGTGCTCCATATCTTCTCCGCCGAGAAGCGGGCGTTCTATCGGCTGGAGGAGTTCTGGCAGCAGGCGCCCGTGGTGGTGAAGGTCCAGTAGCATGGCTGCTTCCCGATCAGAATGAGAAAATCAAGAGCCCGGGATGTCCCGGGCTCTTGTCGTATCGTGATGGCGGGGTATAACCGGTGGCTGCTGACACATCGCTCTTACCGGCCCGAGTTCACTCGAAGATCCATGTGTCCAGGGCCCGATCGTAGCTGGCCAGTTCCTCCGGCTGGAACCACAGCGCGATCTCCGCCTGGGCCGTCTCCGGCCCGTCCGATCCGTGTACCAGGTTGCGTCCGATCTCCAGCGCGTAGTCGGCGCGAATGGTGCCCGGCGCGGCGTTGGCCGGGTTCGTGGCCCCCATGGTAGCCCGTGTGATCTCGATGGCGTTGTTCCCCTCCAGCACCATGGCCACTACCGGCGCCGATGTGATGTAGCGAATCAGTCCCTCGAAGAACGGCTTCCCCTCGTGGACGGCGTAGTGTTTGCGGGCCAGTTCCTCGCTGACCTGGACCAGCTTCAGCCCCACGATCTTCAGGCCACGGCGTTCGAGCCGCTCGATGATGGTCCCCACCAGGCCTCGTTGGACCCCATCCGGCTTGATGAGCACTAAGGTGCGTTCCACGTTGTCCGCCTCCTTATCCCTTGGTCTTGCGAGAGTGTGTCTGGGAGCGTATCCGAAAATTTACCGGTAAGGTGTCTGAGGATCTCCCTCAGCTACCAGCCCCACAGGGAGAAGTGAGGAAGGGACCTTCCCTTCGGGGGAAAGCCCCTCTGGGCCTCCCCATGGCGGGAGCAACGGGATCTCTCAGACACGCTCCGAGTGCATAGCGGCCGGAATTATGCACCGCTCAGGGCGAAAAGTCAAAGCGCCCGGGGACGGACGCAGGGCTTTTTCAAAGTCAGTGATGGAAATCGGGGGAGGAAGAAAGCCTTTCTTGTGGCCACGGGTCGGCCGGTCTAGGCCTCGCTTCCCCTGGCCCGGCAGCGTGGTGAACGGGCGCGCGAGGGATCAGCCGAGGTGATGGATCTCCCGGATCTCGTGGAGCAACTCGTCGATCGGCCGCTCCGGATGTGGGGAAGGCCCCAGTGGGTCGCTGACGGGGGCCTGAACGTCCTGCAACAGGCGCAGCGTCGTCAGCACGCCATGGGCCAGCACATCCAGGTGGTAGCCGCCCTCCAGCACGAAGACCAGCCGCCCCTGGCACCACATCTCGGCCAGCTCAAGCAGGCGTCGGATGAGGGAGGCATATCCGGTGATGGAGAGCAGCATCCCGGCCAGCGGATCGGCCCAGTGGGCGTCGTAGCCGGCCGATCCCAGGATGAGCTGCGGCCGATAGCGCTCCACGATGGGGACCAGGACCTCGTCGAAGGCCCGGCGATATCCCTCGTCGCCGACCCGGTAGGGGAGCGGGACGTTGACCGTATATCCCTCGCCAGGGCCCTCTCCGATCTCCCCCCGGCTGCCGGTGCCGGGGTAGAAGGGATACTGATGCGTGGAAAAGTACAGGACGCCTGGGTCCTGATAGAACACCTCCTGGGTGCCGTTCCCGTGATGCACGTCGAAGTCGACGATGAGGATGCGGTCGAGCTGGTGTTCGGTCTGGGCGAAGCGGGCGGCGACGGCGACGTTGTTGAAGAGGCAGAATCCCATGCCCTGCTTGGGGCGAGCGTGGTGGCCGGGCGGTCGGATCAGCGCGAATCCGTTGCGCGCCCGGCCGGAGAGCACGGCCTCGGTGAGGTTCACGGCACCCCCGGCCGCGGTCAGCGCGGCCTCATACGAGAACGGCCGCACGTACGTGTCCATGTCCAGGTACCCACCGCCCTGATCGGCGCGCCGCTTGACCCGCTGGATGTACTCCTCGCTGTGGACCCGGGCGAGCCGCTCCGGAGTGATGGAGGTGGCTTCCACGGACCGGAGCTGCTCCAGGATTCCCTCCTTTTGCAATAGCTGGCTCACGGCGACGATCCGCTTATGGCTCTCCGGGTGATTGGCCAGGTCGTGCTCCGCTTCCTGCGGGTTATATGTGTAGGCCGTGACGCTTGGGGGGGCCGAGTTCTGTTGAAGGCGTCCGTTGTCGCTCATGAAGGGCTCCTGAGATGGGTTTATCCGCCGACGAACTTCACCGTATATCCCCGCTTCCGCAGGATCTGGGCGACGCGTTCCCGGTGGTCTCCCTGTACTTCGATGACGCCGCTTTTGACGGTGCCACCCGCGCCGCACTCCCGACGCAGGGCCTTCCCCAGCGCCGCCAGCTCGGCCGGGGCGAGCTGAAGCCCGGAGACGGTGGTCACAACCTTGCCGCGGCGGCGCTTGCGGTCCAGGGCGATGCGCGCCACCTGCCGGCCTGGCGGCGGCGATTCGGGTGGACATGTGCAGGGGGATTGCCCGCACGTGGGGCAAGGAGGCTCGGGTTCCGGGTCGGTGGAATACACCACGCGACGGTCAGATCGGCGAGATTTCATCGTTTCTCCGGTCCATACGCGCTCGTAGTTGCGGCGCCTGTGGAGAAGGGGCCGGGCGGCCGGTCAGGTGACCAGCCCGGGCCAGACGTCAGGATGCTCCGCCAGGGCACGCCGCTGCGCTTCCAGCAGCTGTCGAATCCCTTCCTCGGCCAGGTCGAGTAACCGGTCCAGGGTGGCACGAGCGAAGGGCGGCCCTTCCGCCGTGCCCTGCACCTCGACGAATTCGCCCGCGCCCGTCATTACCACGTTGCAGTCCACCTCCGCCCGGGAGTCCTCCTCGTAGCACAGGTCCAGCAGGGGGACGCCGTCGACGATGCCCACGCTGACCGCGGCGACGGGCGTCTGAAAGACCTCTTCGTTGATGGCCCCTTCGGCGATCAACCGGCTGAGCGCCAGGGCCACGGCCACCCAGCCGCCCGTGATGCTGGCCGTGCGCGTGCCGCCGTCCGCCTGCAGCACGTCGCAGTCCACCACCAGGGTGCGCTCGCCCAGCGCTTCCAGGTTGACCGCGGCGCGCAGGGAGCGGCCGATCAGGCGCCGGATCTCCTGGGAACGGCCGGAGGGGCCGCGTTGCTCGCGCGGCGTGCGGGTGTGCGTCGAGCGGGGGAGCAGGGCATATTCGGCGGTCACCCACCCTCGCCCTTGGTCCGCGAGCCAGGCGGGCACTCCCTCCTGCACGGAGACGTTGCACAGCACCCGGGTGCCTCCGCACGTGATCAGGACGGAGCCCTCCGGATAGGTGATGTAGTCCAGCGTGAAGCTTGTTGGGCGTAGATCCTCTGGCGCCCGGCCATCGGGACGCGACATGGATTCCTCCCGAGTGGATCAGGTGGACAGTGGATAGGCGATGGCCGTCATCAGGGCCATGTTGGTCTGGGTCGTGTCCAGCCGGCTGTACTGGACGACCACCGGGACGTCGCTGCGCACCCGGATGGCATAGGGCACGCCGATGGGGATCTCCACGCCGCCGATCTGCTCCGGCTGGTCCAGGCGCAGGTGGCGGGTGCGTTCGGCCGGTATGGTCACCTCCACGTCCTTGATCGGCGGTCGGTCCTCGAAGTAGAAGTCCAGATGTAGATGGGCATCCTTCGGGCCGGTGTTCAGCACGCAGATGGCCTCATGTCCGAAGTAAGGGCCCTCCCCGATCGGCTCGGGCAGGTAGGCGTCCGGGATCAGCCATCGAGTGGCGCCCTCGTGTCCGTTCTCATTCGGCATCGTCGAACCTCCTCCCATCGTATCGGGTGTAGCGCTCCACCGCCCACATGAAGCAGCGCAGGCGATCGAAGGTGGTGCCGGCCGCGATGCTCCCTGCCGTCGTGACCACCAGGCCGCCCTCGCGTCCCACGGCATCGAAGTCCCGCCGTACCTCCGCGATGATCGCCTCATATGGCGCGTTGCGCAGGGTCATGGGGGCGACCTGCCCGTGGATGCAGGTGTGCGGCATGTGCCGACGGATGTCGATGGCCTTTACCGTGGGGCCGAAGTTCACCGCCGAGAAGTTGAACCGGGCCAGGATGGGCAGCAGGTGATCCATGGCGCTGTCGGAGTGCTGATATCGCCAGTCATCCGGATCCGGCGCCAGCTGATCGAAGACGTACTGCAGCACCGGCGCGCAGAAGCGCTCGTAGAGGTCGGGGGAGAGCAGCGCGCAGTTATCGTCCAGGAAGCTGTAACCGCGCGGGGTAACCCCGAGGGCGTCGGCCATGATGTGGGCGTATTCGACCAGCTTCTGGGCCAGCAGCTCGTGGAAGCGCTGCATTTCGGCCGGATGGTCGATGAGGAAGTACAGGTAGCGTTCCGTGCCGCACACCGAGGTGCCGATGGTGGCCGGGCCGCGGCTGCTCATTGGGCGGGGCGGCTTCCCGGCCTCCGGTGGCAGCGCATTGGGGAAATCGGGCATACCGTCCTGGAAGATGAAGTCGGCCATGTCCATGCGTTCCACCTGATCCATGATCCGGACCAGGTCCTCGATGGTATGGACGGAGGGCTCCAGCCAGGGTGTGCCCCCCTCCGTTAGTTCCTGATAGGAGCCGAAGACCTCCTCGATGCGTTTGGGCGGAGGCCAGGCGATGGCTTCCGGGAATGGCCGGATGCCGATCTCCCGCTGACATCGATCGTTGCAACGGCGGTTCATCTCCAGCCGGTAGTCGATGTCCTTGTAGTACCGCACCGTCGAGGGAACCTTCATCTCGTCCAGGAGCCAGTGGTCATCCACCGGCAGGAGGATAGCAGCCCGGGGCTTGTCGGTTGAGAAGCAGTCCCCCGAGCTGGCCGCGTTCTCCTCCCAGAACCGTTCCAGGTCCAGTTCGAAGCGTCTCTCAGGCTGATTCCTCTCGGTTACACGCATGATCTCTTGGATACCTCACGGTAAGTGTAAAGCTTCGGGATACAAGGGATGGAGGATTCCGTCGAATAGTTGGCGATCGCGAACGGTCATGATGCTACCTCTGGCCGGGCCGGAGCCGGTGGAGGAGGCCGGAGATTGAGGTGCGCTCCACTCTGCGGCGTAAGGCAGGCACAACAGGATTTTGAGGATCCGCCTCCTCCAGCATCTGCACCCAGGCCTCCGCACCTTCTCGCTGGTTTTCTGCCAAGAGGATCTCTATTTGCGCGTGGCATAGTGCTACGAACTCGCTGATGTGAAGTTGTTCTCTCTTCATTACCGGATCGATCAAGCTCTGTGCCTCTTCCACTTTCCCCTCGCGCGCCAGAGAGACCGCGAGGTTGCAGCGCCCAATGGCATAATCGGGGTTGCGCTCGACGATCTGTCGAGTCAAAGCGTGTGCCTTTTCCACCTCGCCGCGGGACATGTAGACCACCGCCAGGTTTTGCAGGAAAGATGGATGATCCGGCATCAGCTTCAGGCCCTTTTGAAGCGCTTCCTCGGCTTCATCCAGGCGGTTTTCTCGGAGGGCCACCGCGGCCTTCTCCATCAATTTCTCGGCCTTGAGTGGTAACCGCGAAGATGGCTCAAAGGTGATCTCCCAGCCGAACAAGAGAATCTCCCGCTGTTCACCTCTTTGCCAGATTTGTATAGTTTGATCGCGTGGCAGGAGGCCTTGGTTGGCACAGTGCTGAGCCGCTCGGAGGCGCTGCTCGTCCGTCCCCCAGCGTCCCAGAGCGAAATCACGCAGGGCAATCTGCAGGTCCGGGTGCTCAGTGACCGCAGTAATATGATAGATCAGCTCTCGTGTCTCTGCGTCGCCGCGCTCCAGAAGGATCGGTGCCAAAGAGATGAACTGAGGATATCGCTTCAGGAAACGGGTGAATGCCTGACGGAGGTGTCGTTCGGTGGCCCGTGAGGAAGAAGGAACCGCTGCAAGGTCTTTCAACCAAGTCTGGGGAAGCCACTCCAGCATCGTGAAAGGCCACGCTCCTTGTCGCTCCCCTGGCGGAAGACGTAAATCCTCTAGGTTTTCCTGTGCCTTGTCCAGCCCGGGGAAGAGCTTGAGTGCTTGGCCCCACCAGTTTCGAGCCTGCTTCTCATGACCCAGACGGGCCGCCGCCACTGCCGCGTAGTGATACGCAAGGCCCATAATCGGGAGGTCTGGGATCCCGTCAGACTCCTTCGCCTGGCGGAACGCATCAAGAATGGCCTGGTCCATTCGGGCCCAAGAAAGGCCTTCTAGTTTCTTGATCAGTACATTGCCAGTGGCGTGGATGCTTTTCAAGCGGTCCCCGATCTCTTGGGCTTCCTTTTGGCGTCCGACCAGCACCAACGCTCGAAGAAGATTGCTGAGCGCGTTCACATCGTCCGGATCTCGCTCACAAACGTCTTGCTCGATTTCGATAGCTTCATCAATGCGTCCCTGGAAGATGTAACCCAGAGCTAGATTGTTCAGAGGAGCGACGAAGTGAGGAACAGATGCTTGTATCCTCCGCACGAGGCGCTCAAGCTCTGTGATTTTTTGTTGTTGCAGGGCGATCTGGGCTTGCTCATGCAACGTCAGGATTTCAAGAGCGCTCTCGGATGGGATCCCAAGCCTCTCCACCTCCTCCGCGAGGAGAGATTTCGTCAGATCGACCGCCTCTTGTACCCTGGGAGCAAGGGGATGGTGCGGCCATCTCCGGATAAACTCTTGCCCCTCCTGGAACGCCAACGCGAGGAACCCGTTATTCCCGTAAGCTAATGCCAGATTGTATCGGTGCTCAGGCACCGTGGGCTCCAGGTCTACCAGACGCAGAGCAATGGGAATTGCTTCTTGATGGTGCCCGCTTTCTATGAGAGAGGCTAGTTGCAGGCTCAAGACACCCGGATCATTCGGATATCGTCTCGCAAGCTTTGCCGACGCCTCAGATGCCCGCTTGAAGTCCCCTTCCAGGATCCACGCCTCGATGCGCTCGATCTCCCGCGCCGGTGCTTCTCTCCGGCGTGGCGAGGCCCGCTTTCCAGGTTTTCTCTTCTTCCTTCGCTTTGCCATAATGTTGAGTTGCTCCTCCTTCCGCCGCTGTGAACAGGTAGCGCTGGAATTGTCTGCCGCCTCAGCGCATCTCCTGTCCGCCCGTCACGTTGATCGCCTGTCCCGTCATGTAGGATGCCTGATCGGAGGCCAGGAAGACGACTACATTGCACACATCCTCGTAGGTGCAGGCGCGGCCCAGCGGCACCTGTTCCTCATACCGACGGCGCACCTCCTCCGGCGTGATGCCCCAGCGCTTGGCGTATTGCTCGTACAGGCTCTCCTTCCATAAGGGGGAGTCCAGCAGGTTGCCGGGACAGACAGCGTTCACTCGCACGTTGTACGGGGCCAATTCCAGCGCGATGCTCTGGGTGAGCCCGATGCCGCCGAACTTGGACGCTGCGTAAGCCGAGTTGCGGAAGCTCCCCTTCTTCCCCGACTTGGAGTTGATCTGGATGATGACGCCGCTGCGCTGCTCCTTCATGATCTTAGCGGCCGCACGAGCGGACAGGAAGTAGCCGACCAGGTTGACCTCGATCACCTTGCGCCAGTGGTCCACCGGGATCTCGGTCAGCTCGCCGGAGATCACGATGCCCGCGTTGGCCACCAGGATATCCAGCCTGCCGAAGGCCTCCACGGCCTTTGCCGCGACGGCCTCCGTCTGTTCCTCCACGGTGACGTCACAATACAAAGGAAGCGTGCGGCGCCCGGTCTCCTCCGCGATGGCGGCAGCCGCCGCCTCCACGCCCTCCTGGTTGATATCGGTCATGATCACGTGGGCTCCCTCTTGGGCCAGCCGGCGGCTGATGGCCTCGCCCAGCCCTCGGGCTGCCCCAGTCACCCAGGCGATTCGGTCCGGCAGCACGTTCATGGTAGCAACGCCTCCAGGAAAGCGATCTCCGCCGCCCGCGTCCAGGTGCGGCCGCCGTCCTCCAGGTGTCTGGCGACCTCCGGCAGCTTTTCACCCAGCTCGCTCAATGGCGTCAACGGGAAATCCAGGATCTGCGGATACACCACGATCTTCCCTGGGAACCGGCCCTCAGCCACGGCCCGTAGCCCTTCCTTTACGGCGCGCAGCCCCGCCACCGCGGCCACGGAGCCGTTAGGGCTGAGCTGGCCGTTGGCCGCCTTCTCCATGACCCGGCGCATGTCGGCGATGGTGGACCCGCTGGACCCGATGTAGCGCACGCCGCGCTGGATGATGGCGTTGACGTCCAGGTGGGCCAGCGTGCCCCGCGGCAGCCCCGCGAACAGGTTCACGACGGCCCCATCCGCCGCGAGCGCCGTCAGGGCTGTCAATCCCTCCGCCGACGCGGCGCAGATGATCACATCATCAAAGCCGTGCCCTTCCGTGAGGGCGTCCATCTCCTCGGCGAAGGCTTCCGGCGTGAAGTTCCCCTGAGAGCGGGTGAACAGCTTCACGCCCTGACGCTGCGCCAGGTTCTTGAATTTGGCGGCCAGCTCCTGGATCCGAGGCGAGCGCAGATTGGTGGCGACGACGATGGATGGCCGCTCGGGAAGCTGGATCGCCCGCTGGACGTGCATGTGCCCCATGGGGCCCGCGGCTCCCACGAAGAGCGCACAGCCGCCCGGCTTCAGCTCGGAGCGGATGGGCTGGTATGAGGCGGCGATGTCCGGCCCCGGCGATCCCACGAAGGTCGTGTGATCGTAGTGCAGGCGGCCCACATCCAAGGCCACCGGCCGCTCGATGGGCGCTGGGGAGACGATGTTCAGGATGCCGCCGTGGGCCAGATGGCGACTGGCCGCCTCGATGACCTCCGGCGCGATGGGCCCCAGGATGACGATATCGTCGAACCCGGCGTCCCCGGTGTGCTCTCGGGCTCGCTCGTACTCCTCCGGTGACAGCCCGTCCAGCGTGACCACTTCGATGCCCAGGGCCTCCGCCCGGGCCGTCAGCTCGTCGCGCAGGGCGGCCGGCACGTCGCTCAGCACGATCCGGGCGGGGTGCGCATCCGCGTCCAGGCCGCGGCTGATCGTATAAGTCGGCCCGTCTACCCCACCGCCCAGGAACCAGGCGATGCCATCCGGCTTCAGCCCCGTGCGGTATTCGATCACATACGCGGCCTCCACACAAGCCCACGGCTCCGTCAAGGCGGCCTCGCTATAGCCGAGCGATTCCGGCATCGGCAGCAGGTAGCAGCCCTCATCCCCGTGCAGGATCTCCTCGCCCACCAGCGCGTATTGCGAATAGCCCCCCTGGAGGCGGTACCCATAAGCCATCCCCCGGCCCTTGTAGTAGATGTCCGCCTGCACGGCGAAGCGATCACCGATATGGTATTGATCGCGCAGGTGCTCGCCCACGCCGACCACGGTCAGCGCGACCTCATGGCCCATCACGACCGGCTGTTTCTCCAGGTCACGGCCGACGAGGCGAGGGTGGCTGCCCCCCTGGCGGATGATCTTGATGTCGGAGAAGCAGATGCCCACCGCGTCGTGGCGGACCAGCAATTGGTCTGGCCCGGGTTGAGGGACCGGGGCCTGGATCGGCTGCCCGTCCCGCCCCAGCCGTTCGAAGCCCGCGCCGTAGAGGGGCCACAGCCACTGCCGCCCGGGGATCGGCCCCTGTCCCGAGCGGTAGTGCTCCCATTTGCCTTGCTTTGCCATCATTCCCTCATCCTTCGTCTTCCGTCTCTCGCCCTTCGGCTGTCGTCTATTCCTCGAATGTCCAGGTCAGCCCGCCCTCCGGCACGAATTGACGCAAGTACTGGGCCGATTCCTTCAGCTCACGCAGCAGCCGCTCCTCCGTCACCGTGGAGCCGGGGATGATCTCCGCGATCAGGAAGTGCTGTTCCACCGGCTGCATGATCCCGCTCAGCCGGTTCTCCGACCAGTGGCGATGTCCCCACTCCATGGCCTCCAGCACCTTCTGGATCTCGATGTGGCCCCGCTCGTTGTACTCCTCGGTGAACGGCCAGTGATGGCTGCCGTCCGGCGTCGTCTGTTGCAGGTGGATGACCTCGCTCACCGGCGCCAGAGCTCGAAGCCAGGCGGTGTAATCCAGATCATCTCCAGTGGCGCCGTAGTGCATACCCGCCTGGTGCCCCACGTCGATGGTCAGGTAGAGGGGGACGCGCGGGGTCGAAAGGGGGGCTCCGTTCACCGCCTCCAGGTATTGGAACGCCTGCTCGATGGTCCACGGCACCTCGCTAGGGATATACATCTGCTCGTTGTAGAGCGCTGTCAGGCCCTTTTGCGCGGCGATCTCGCACAGCCCCTGGAACGTGTCGTATAGCCGTTCCAGCGCCTCCTGGGTGCGGGCGGAATCGGAGAGGACCTCGACGGATAGGGCGTCCCAATGGCCGCCCAGCCGGGTGGCTCCCAGCGCCAGCGTGATGTCCATGGCCTGCACGATCCACTCCCGCATGCGGGCGCGCACGGAGGGATCGCTGTGGGAGAGGCCGTGGAAGCGGTGGGTGGCCACGCCCGTGTAATAGTCGCAGATCGTGACGCCGTAGCGTTCGGCTGCTCGTCGCGCGGCCTCTGCGGCTCGTAACTGGTACGCGCGATCGCCGCTGAAGAAGGGATCGATCACGTCGCCGCAGAACTCCAGGTATGGATATCCGAGTTCCGCCGTCAGGCGCAGCCAGTTCTCCGGCTCCTCCCACCGCCGGGTGAGGAAGGCGCCGTTGATGCCGATGTCAAGTTTGACCGTGCGTGTCATGAGAGCCTGTTCCCTCCTGTGGTCACTGCAGGCCCAGCACTCGGCGGCGCAGCGCCTCGTCCGGGCGGGTGTGGATGCGTGCGGCCTGCTCCTCGGTGAGGAAGTGAGGGCCGCCCAGGGCATACGTGCCCGCTAACACGCGGGCCGTCTTGACCGCCATCGCCGTGACGTTCAGCACCTCCTGGGGGCTCTTTCCCAACGCGATGAGCCCGTGGTTTTGCATCAGGATGACCTTCGGAGGCTCCCCCCATCGATCCAGATAGGCTCGGATCTCGTCCCGAACGCGGCGCGCCAGCGGCACGCCGGGATCGACGTAGGGCACGAAGACCGGCGCGGGGCCGCATACCACGATCTCGTCGGGAAAGAGCCGCCCCGCGTACGCGGCCACCGCCGCCTGGGAGCACAGGATCGCGTTCACAGCGGTGGGGTGGGTGTGTCCCACCCACGATGCGCCTCCCTCGGTCAGCGCCAGCGCGTGCAGGACCGTCTCCACTGAGGGATGGCGAGGTGCCTTCGGATCGACCTTGGCGGCGGTCAGCCCGGCTTTCACGGCGGCATCGGAGATGTCCTCGGCCTCCAGCAGCGCCAGCGCCCGCTCGAAGGAGACCTCCACCACGCCCGTCTCGTCCAGCGTTCGTAGCTCCGCGCCGCTGGCCTTCACGAAGAACGTCTCCCCGTCGATCCGGGCAGATGTGTTCCCCTCGCCCAGGATGGCGTAGTCCATCTCGGGCCGGCCCAATTCCCTGGACATCCAGATCAACTGGGAGAGGATCTCTTGTTTATGTTGTTCGTTCTCGCTCATATCGAATGCCTCACGCGCCGGGGTAGCCGCCGGAGGAGCCTTCGCCCGTGCCGCGCTCGCGAGCGATCTTCTCCTCGTAGCCGGAGGCGCGATGGGCGGCGATGGGATCCGGCTCCAGCCCCATCTCCACGCGCACCTGGGCCAGCAGCGGGCGCACGTCGGTCTCGTAGGCCTGAGCCAGGATCTCATGCGCGCCCAGGACGTCGCCCTCCATCTGGGCCTGGGCCAGCGCCTCCCGATCGACCAGCAGCGCCTTGGCATAGGCCGTCTGCACGTTCATCACGGACAGGATCATGGCCTCGATCTTGGATTCGATGTTGTGCGACTGGTCGATCATGTAGGCCACATTGCGGGCGCACTCGGACACGGTGGGATCGGGGTCCTGCTCGGCCGCGATCAGCTCGTTGAAGATGAGGAACAGCTCGAAGGGGTTGACGGTGCCGACGATCAGGTCGTCGTCGGCGTACTTGCGGGCGTTGAAGTGGAACCCGCCCAGCCGGCCCTCGTCCAGCAGCAACGCCACGATGTGTTCGACGTTGGTCCCCTGGGGGTGATGGCCGGTGTCGACCAGGACCTGCGCCTGGGGGCCGAGCTTCAGGGCCATCATGTAGGAGGTGCCCCAGTCGGGCAGGTCGGTGTGGTAGAAGGCGGGCTCGAAGAACTTGTACTCGATCAGCATGCGCATATCGGGCGGCATCGCCGCGTACACCTCCGCCAGGGCCTCCTCCATGCGGTCCTTCCGGGCCCGGAAGGAGTCCTGTCCGGCGTAGTTGGTGCCGTCGGCGAACCAGAGGCTGATGATCTCGGACCCCACGGCCTTGGCGATCTCGACGCATTCCAGCATGTGGGCGACGGCCTGCTTGCGCACGTCGGGATCCGGGTTGCAGATGGAGCCGAGTTTGTAGATGTCGTCCTGGAAGACGTTGGGGTTCACTGCTCCGATCTTGACCCCCAGGGAGTCGGCATAGGAGATGACCTGGCCCCAGTCGTCCACCTTATCCCAGGGGATGTGGACGGCCACGGTGGGGCAGATGCCCGTCAGCCGATGGACGTGGGCGGCGTCCTCCAGCTTCTCCCACAGGTTGCGGGCCGCGCCTGGCCACGGGAACACCTTGAAGCGTGTGCCGGAGTTGCCATATCCCCACGAGGGGGTCTCCACACGCTGCGCCTTCAGGGCCGCCTTCACGGCCTCTACGTCAACGCCGCGATCTGCCAGTTGTTCGGCCAGGAGAGGATAGGCCTTCAGGTAGTCTGTGGACATGGGAATCCTCCATCTGGGCTGGATGGGCTGACTTGCCTCGGAAGTGTCGGCTGCGCGTCACTGGGGGGCGTGATCGATGGCGACCTTGAGCAGGCCGGACCTGCGGTCTCCCGACCTGGAAGCCGTGGGCGAGGGCTTGTAGCGGCGATGGCGGTGTTGTCCCAAAGCGCGTGCCAGGTTTCCGATGGCATGAGCACGTCTCGATCGAGTGGATAGGGGCCAAGGAACTCAGGTGATGGGTCGACGGGAAGCGATCACTACCCCTCCCCCCGGTCGCGCCCATTATAGCGGGGCCGCTATGGCGAGTCAAGCGATGATTCACCTCGGCCATGTGGTCATCCTAGCCTTTTGACTCCTCTCAGCGGATGGTCGAGAGCCACTGGTGACTCCCGGCGGCCACAATACGGTGATCTCTGCAGGAGGGACATGATGCGCATTGGTTTCCCGGTGAAGGTATTGGGGCAGGCCGGGCTGAAGTCCCACGATACCCGACGATGGCAGAACGCGCCCCATCTCAGCGTCAGCCTGGCGTACCTGCGGGATATCCTGAAGTATCTGGAGCGATCGGGCTTGCGCATGTACCGCATGGCCGCCGATCTGGCGCCCTATCTGGCCCATCCGGACCTGCCTGAGTTCGCCCATCAGATCGATGCGTGTGTGGAGGAATTGGCCTTCGTGGGGGAGATGGCCTCCGCGTTGGGAGTGCGGCTGTCCTTTCACCCGGGCGCCCACGTGGTGCTGAACGCCTCCGACGAAGCCGTGGCCCGGCGCTCCCTTCGCCATGTGACCGGCCTGGCCCGCATCCTGGATGCCATGGGGCAGGGCCCCGAGGCGGTCATCGTCGTGCATGTGGGGGGACGCTACGAAGATCGGGAGGCCGCCATAGCGCGCTGGGTGAGCCGATACCTCCGTCTGCCCTCGTTCGTGCGCGATCGCCTGGCGCTGGAGAACGACGACGCGCTCTTTTCGTTGTTGGACGTGTACCGCATCCATCAGCGCTGCGGCGTGCGCGTGGTGTTCGACTCCCTGCACCATCTGGTGCACAACCCGGATCGCATCCCTTTGGATGAGGCCCTGGAGATGGCATTGAGTACATGGCCGGATCATGTGCGGCCCAAAGTGCACTTCTCCTCGCCTCGGACGGAGGTGCGCCAGATCCGGACCAAGGCAGGGGTTCGGCTGCAGCCGCCGTCCTGGACGCAGCATGCCGATTATGTGAACCCCTTTGAGTTCATCCACTTCCTGCAAGTGGCGGAGGGGAAGCGATCCTTCGATGTGATGCTGGAGGCCCGGGCGCGTGACCTGGCGGCGCTGCGCCTGCAGGCGGATCTGGCCCGTTACGCCCCGGAGTTGGCGGCTTCGCTCATGCCCTCCGCCGCCCGCGCAGCGGAGCCCGCCGAGCCGTATGCGCCGTGGCCGGAGGGGCAGGATGATGATCCCCGCGTGCTGGTGGCGGTGATGAACAACCTGCGTGATTTCGCCCTGGCCCGAGACGCGGGCTGGTATCGGATCCCGCTGGCGCGAGCCCCTCGTCTGGTGGCGGCGGACTACCTGGCGTTCTATCAGACGCGGGTCTTCGGGGAGGAGGCCTGGGCGGTTCATTATTATGCGCCGACCCGGAGCTATCGCATTGTGACCCGCGCGGAGCTTCTGCCGGAGGAGATCGATCATCCGCGGGCGAAGGACCGTTATTACAAGCTGGAGATCGGCCCCCTGCAGCGTTTGCCGCATCCGATCCCCAGTCGGCGTCTTCGGCGGATCACCTTTATCCCGACCACGCTATCACGCCTGTTGCACGCGGAGGAGATCAACGATCTGTGGATGGGCAATCCGATTCAGGAGCGACTGTGGGCGGAGCTGAAAGCGCAGGGGATCCTGGCCGAACGAGAGTATCCGTTAGAGGAGGGGAGGGCGTCCTATCGGGCGCCGCTCGCCGTGCCGTGTCGCACGGGGGGCGTGGTTGTAACGGCACGGGATATCCTGGGGGAGCCGTTGCCCGCGGGCTGGACCTGCCTGCGCGTCTCGTTGGATGACGATCTGGACAGGTGGCTCCGGAGCCTTCGGCGGGAGATCTCGGAGCGGGGAGGTGTGAGGGAAGCTGCGGATGACGGGTGATCGGGACTCACGAGCCTGGTGAGGTCGAGTCCCGAGCCGGACGCGGCCGATGGCTCCTTCCTCGCCAGAACGCGATCAGCAGCGCGATGGAGACGCCGAGGATCGCCCAGATCCAGCGCGGCCATCGGGGCTGGGCCGTGATGACGATGGGACCGTGGCGCGTGGTCACCCCCGTGGCCTCCACGTCCTCGAGCTCGTAGTAATACGTGCGCCCCGCGATCACGTTGGTGTCCGTGTAAACGTAGTGCCCGCCAGCGAGGGGATCCGAGGAGGCCGGGATCAGATCCTGATTGATCTTCTCGAAGGGGCCGTCTGGCGATTCCGCGCGGTACAAATTAAACCCTACGGTGTCCACCTCGGTTTCAGTGGTCCACTCCACGATCACGGGGGCTCCCTGACTGGTGCAGCTGGATAGGATGACGCCGACCAGCGCCAGGCCAAGGAGTGTCCACCGCATTCCTCTCATGTCCGTGTTCCTCCACGAGGGCTGTGCGAGCACCTTTCCTTCAGTGCAAAGCGATGCCGCCATGCCGGCAGTCCTGCTTGCAGCGTACCATGATTGTCCCGGTTAGGCAATCCCCCTGCAGTATGCAGAGTAGGAGCCGTCGGAAGCGGATTCTGCCCGATCATTTGCCATCATGGCGGCTCTGCATTACAATAGTGCCGGTTTCGGAAATAGAAACGGGAATTCTATTTTCGCAGCTCATTACCTCGCAGGCCGGGACATCCGTCCTGGCCACATGGTTGATTTCTCTCCCCAAAGGCGTGGCGAACAAGTGAATGAAGAGGATCCTGCGGTCCTGCAGGAGGCGTGCGGATAGGGTGCCCCTGGAGGGCGGGTGTTATCCTCGCGTGTAAGGGGCTTCGGGGGTTGTAGGCGCTTGCCGGAGAGCCGGGCGGTGCTCCGGCGGGGCAACCTCCTGAGCCACCGGGTGAAAACGATCCTATGGTGTGATAGGGCTATGCCGGAATCGTCCGTTTCTCATCTTAAGACGTTAGATCGGGCTCTTCAAGTTCTCTCCCTCTTCAGCGTGGAACAGCCGGAGTGGGACTACACGTGCATGGCCGAGACCCTGGGCCTGCACAAGAGCATCGTCTATCGAATCCTCACCACGTTCGAGCGGTACGGATATGTGATGCGCCAGCCGGCCAGCGGACGATTCCGTCTTGGATTCCGCTTCGTGGAGTTGGGCAACCTGGTTTTGTCCAACATCGACCTGCGTACGATCGCCCATCCCTTCATGGAGGACCTGGTGCGCGCCGTGCGTGAGACGGCCTTCCTGACCGTCGTGAGCGGCCATGAGAGCGTATGCATCGATCGAGCGGAGAGCCCGCACCTGCTCCGGCTGACCATGGAGATCGGTGGACGATATCCCCTGTACGCCGGCGCGTCGAATCGGTTGCTCATGGCCTACCTGCCGGAGGAGGAGATCGAGGCGATCATCGCCAAGGGGCTGAAGGCTTACACGCCGAACACACTGGTCGATCCCGATGCGCTACGCGCTTCCCTGGCCGAGATCCGGCGTCAGGGATATGCGTTGAGCTCCTCGGAGTTGACGCCGGGGATGTCCGCCCTCTCGGTGCCGCTCAGGAACAGCAATCACGAGGTCGTGGCCGCGCTCAGCCTGGCCGGCCCCAGCGAGCGGTTCGGCGATGATCGCTGGCCGGAGATGCTGACCCGGCTCCAGGCCACCGCGGAGGCGATCTCACAGCGGCTGCTGGCCTGGCGGGTGCCGCAGTCCGGCCGGGCCGGGCTCTGATCGAGGCGGGCGTCTCCCGTTGTGATGGCATTCAGAGATGGGTTTGTTTCGCCTTCCCCAACCAGTTCGCTGGAGAGGAGGTGGTGTCTTGCAGAGAGATCGCGTGGTCGTCGTATCCGCTTCATACAATCATCACCGAGAGGAGGTCTGAACATGAGAGACTCTCGTCAGTGGCTGGTCCTGCCCAGCTTGATCGTCGTGTTGGCGTTGTTGCTGGCAGCCTGTGCCCCCTCCACGCCAGCTCCGGCGGAGGCCCCCGCGGCTGAGGAGGCGACTCAGCCGGCCGAGGAGGCACCCGCGGCCGAGGAACCCCAGGAAGTGGTCTTCACGTATGTAGAGGGCCAGGTCGTCAGCACCATCGACCCGGCCAAGCACGTGGATGAGTCCTCCCTCCACGCGGTCATCAACCTGTACGATCCGCTCGTGCGCCCGAAGCTGGAGGAGAACTCCATGGAGCCAGGGCCGTGGGTGGCGGAGAGCTGGACCGTCTCCGATGATGGTCTGACCTACACCTTCAAGATCCGCCAGGGGATCAAGTTCCATGATGGCAGCGAGCTCACCGCGGAGGACGTGCAGTTCTCCATGGAGCGGATGCTGGCGCTGAAGAAGGGCTTCTCCTGGCTGTGGAACGGCGTCCTGGAGCCGGGCAGCATCGAGGTGCCGGACGACTACACCGTCGTCTTCCATCTGAAGCAGCCTTACGCCCCCTTCCTGGCCACGCTGATCCAGCTCTTCATCGTCAACAAGGATCTGGTGATGGCCAACCTGCAGCCGGGCGACTTCGGCGAGATGCAGGATTATGGCCAGGCGTTCCTGGAGGAGAACGAGGCCGGGTCCGGCCCGTACGTGAAGGAGGCCTGGGAGCGCGGTTCGAAGTTCGTCTTCCGGCGATTCCCCGACTACTGGAAGGGATGGGAGCCCGGCCAGATCGATAAGGTGAACTACCTGATCGTCACGGAGGAGGCGACCAAGAAGACCCTGCTCCAGTCGGGTGAGGCCGACATGGTCGACCAGTGGATGACCGTGGAGAGCTACGAGGAGCTGGCCAAGAACCCGGACATCACCGTCCAGGTCGATCCCAGCGTGCAGCTCTTCCATCTGCCCATGAACACCCAGAAGGCGCCCACGGATAACATCCACCTGCGCAAGGCCATCGCCTACGCGTTCGACTACGAGACGGCCGTCAAGGAGATCATCCCCGGCTCCGTGCAGGCGGCAGGTCCGGTGCCCGTGCGGGCCTGGGGCCATGCGGATGACGTGTTCGTCTACTACCAGGACATGGAGGAGGCCAAGAAGCACTTCGAGGCGTCCGGGTTCAAGCCGGGCGAGGTGGAGCTGGATTACTGGTTCCCGGCTTCGGTGCCCATGGAGCGCAAGATCGGCCTCCTGCTGGCGTCCAACCTGCAGGAACTGGGCATCAAGCTCAACATCAACCCCGTGCAGTGGGCGAACATCACCGAGGCCGCGACCAGCGTGGAGACCTCGCCTCACCTGACCGGCATCTTCGACACGCTGAAGTACCCCCATCCGGATAGCCATACCTACGGTATGTATCACCCGTCGTGCTGGGGGAGCTATCGCTGTCTGTCCTGGTACGACAACCCGGAGGTGACGGCGCTTCTGGAGAAGGCGCGAGCCACGGTCGATCCTGAGGAGCAGATCGAGCTCTACAAGGAAGCGCAGCGCAAGATCGTCATGGACGCGCCCAGCATCTACATCGCCAACCCGGCCCATCGCATCGCCTATCGCAACCGCGTGAAGGGCTATACGTACGTGGGCCTGCTGGGCTGGGATCTGTCGTTCTACACGCTACGTATCGAGGACTGACGTCTGAGATGTGGCGCTGGTGGGGGCAGGGCATCGCTTTGCCCCCACCGGCCCGTTGGGGTATGGCCCATGTACTACGAGTACCTGATTCGACGCTTGCTGCAGATGATCCCCGTCCTGTTGGGGATCTCGATCCTGATCTTCATCCTCTCTCGGGTGGTCCCCGGCGATCCAGTGCGTTTGGCGCTGGGGCCGGAGGCTACGCAGGAGCAGATCGAGGCGTATCGCAAAGAATTGGGGTTGGATCAGCCGATCCATATCCAGTACCTGAACTACCTGCGTGGCCTGACCCACGGTCAGCTCGGCCGATCGTTGCGCACAAATCGTGATGTTATCAAGGATATTCGAGATTTCTTTCCGGCGACCTTCGAGCTGACCACGGTGGCCATGGTCTTCGCCGTGCTGGTGGGCATACCGCTGGGCATCACCTCCGCATTGCACAAGGACGCCTGGCAGGATCAGGGGACCCGGGTGCTGGCGTTATCCGGTGTGGCGCTGCCCCGCTTCTGGTTGGGCATCCTGTTGCAGCTGGTGTTCGCCTATTGGCTGGGGATCTTGCCCACCATCGGGCGGGCCAGCCAACCGCCCCAACACATCACCGGGTTGTATCTGCTGGATAGCCTGTTGACCGGGGATGCCCGCGCGTTCTGGGACAGCCTCAGGCATATCGCGCTGCCCGCCTTCACCCTCTCGCTGGCCACGCTGGCCCAGATCATGCGGCTCACCCGCGCCTCGATGATCGAGCAGATGCGGATGGAGTATATCCAGGCCTCTCGCGCCTATGGACTGCCTGAGAACCTCATCGTTTATAAGTACATGTTGAAGAACGCGTTCACCTCCACGCTGACCATCATCGGGTTGACATATGGGTTCCTCCTGGGGAACGCCTTTCTGGTGGAGTTCGTGTTCGCGTGGCCGGGCATGGCCCGGTACGGCGCGCAGGCGGTCATTTACAAGGATTTCAACGCGGTGGTGGCGGTGACGACCGTGGTCGGTATCGCTTATCTCCTCGTGAATTTCGTGGTGGATCTGCTCTACGGGTTCCTGGATCCACGCATCCGTTTGGGAGCGCGCTAGATGAGCACAGATCAAGGTGGCACGAACGCTTTGGCGGCCTCGGTGGGCGATCCCATGAGGTTGCAGGCGGGACGCCGGGAGGAGTGGCGGCGCGCCTGGTATCGGATGCGCCGGAGCGCGGTCTCCCTGGTCGGCCTGGGGATCGTGTTGACTGTGATCCTGGCCGCCATCTTCGCCCCGTACATCACCCCGTACCCCGAGGATGCGGGGAACGCGGTTCACTTCGCCAACGCTCATGAGCCGCCCAGCATGAAGCACCTCTTCGGCACCGATGAGATCGGCCGTGACGTGCTGACGCGCGTGGTCTTCGGCGCCCGGATCTCCCTGGTGTTGGGGATCGTGGTGCTCTCCATCGCCATCGGGATCGGCGTCCCGCTGGGGCTGATCGCCGGGTATTGGGGCGGCCGGGTGAGCACGATCATCATGCGAACGACCGACATCTTCCTGGCCATCCCGCCTCTGGTGCTGGCATTGGCCGTGAGCGCGGCGCTGACGCCCAACCTGACCACTTCCATGGTCGCCATCGCCTTTGGCTGGTGGCCGTGGTTCACCCGGCTGGTGTACGGCGAGGTGCTGTCGGTCAAGGAGGAGCTGTTCGTCGAGGCCGCGTACTCTCTGGGCGCCGGCCGTTTGCGCATCGCGTTCAAGGAGATCCTCCCGAACGTGCTCTCCCCGATCCTGGTCAAAGGGACCCTGGATATGGGATTCGTGATCCTGATCGGCGCCAGCCTCTCGTTCCTCGGGTTGGGGGCCCAGCCGCCCTCACCGGCCTGGGGGACGTCCATCGCCGAGGGGCGTGTGTATCTGCCCGGAGCCTGGTGGGCGGCCACCTTCCCCGGACTGGCCATCTTCGTCACCGTCCTCGGCTTCAACCTGCTGGGGGACGGGCTGCGGGACATCTTCGATGTGGAAGTCGAGCGCTGGGGGGTGTGATGGCCGAGTTCCTGTTGGACGTGCGCGATCTTCACGTCGAGTTCGGCGGATACGAGGGCCTGGCTCGCGTCATCGATGGGGTCAGCCTGTATGTGCGCCGGGGGGAGACGGTTGGCCTGGTGGGGGAGACGGGATGCGGCAAGTCGGTGACGGCCCGGGCGGTGATGGGGCTGTTGCCCGGCACCGCTCGCATCACGCAGGGGGAGATCCTCTTCAAGGGGCAGAACCTGCTGGACCTGGACCCGCAGGCGATGCAGACCCAGGTGCGCGGCCGCGGCATTTCCATGATCTTCCAGGACCCCATGAGCTCGTTGAACCCGGTGTTCACCATCGGCGAGCAGTTGAGCGATGTGATCCGCTGGCAGGGCGTCTCTCGGGTGGGGTTGCTCCACTACCTGCGCCGTTCGCTGGACCGCGAGGAGCGCAGACGGATCGAGGATCGGGTGGTGGAGATGCTGGACAAGGTGCGTATCCCCACGCCGCGGGAGATGTTGAACCGGTATCCGGTGCAGCTATCGGGCGGGATGCGGCAGCGGGTGTTGATCGCCCTGGCCCTGATCAATCGCCCGGAGCTGGTCATCGCCGATGAGCCTGGGACCGCGTTAGACGTCTCCATCCAGGATCAGATCCTGGCCCTGATCCGGGATCTGGTCGCCAGCGAGGGGATCTCCGTCCTCTACATCACCCACGATCTGGGCGTGGCCCGGTCTCTGTGCGATCGGATCTACGTGATGTACGCGGGCCAGGTGGCGGAGACGGCGCCGGCCGAATCCCTGTTTCGCGAGCAGTATCACCCCTACACGCGGGGCCTGCTCGATTCGATCCCCCGGCTGACCGGCCGATTGGGGGAGGGGATCGAGGGGCGCATCCCGGATTATCGCTCGCCGTTGCGGGGGTGCCGCTTCTACGACCGTTGCCCGCGCCGCATGCCTCACTGCCAGGACGTGCGGCCGGAGCCCATCGAGATGGCGCCGGAGCATTTCGTGGCCTGCCACCTGTATTCCGATGACTCAGCAGGGGGTGCGTCGTGAGCCAGCCTGAGAACGGATATCTGCTGGCGGCGCGAGGGCTGACCAAACACTTTCCGATCTATCGCGGCATCGTCCTGCAGCGGCAGGTCGGGGCCGTCCGGGCCGTGGACCAGGTGGACCTCACCATCATGCCCGGCGAGACGCTGGCGTTGGTGGGGGAATCCGGGTCGGGCAAGACCACCATCGGCAAGCTGTTGATCCGGGTCCTGCGTCCTACGGCCGGGGAGATCTGGTTCGGCGGACAGGATATCGCCCATCTGGACGACGCGGCGTTGCGGCCCGTCCGTCGTCGGATGCAGATGGTGTATCAGGACCCTACCTCCTCCTTGAACCCGCGTCGCCGTGTGAAGGACATCATTGAGGATCCGTTGGTGATCCATAAGATCGGCGACGCGGCCCAGCGGGCCAGCCGGGTGGAGGAGCTGCTTCACCTGGTGGAGCTGCCGGTGGAGTTCGCCTATCGCTATCCCAACGCGCTCAGCGGCGGCCAGAAACAGCGGGTGGGGATCGCCCGGGCGCTTGCCCTCAATCCGGCCTTCATCGTCCTGGATGAGCCCACATCGGCTCTGGACGTGTCCGTGCAGGCCAAGATCATCGCCCTGCTCAAGCGGTTGCAGGCGGAGTTAGGGCTGACGTACCTCTTCATCACCCACGATTTGCGGGTGGTGCGGAACCTGGCCACCCGGGTGGGGGTGATGTACCTGGGGCGCATCGTGGAACAGGCGCCCACGGAGATCCTGTACGCCAACCCGGCGCACCCCTACACGCGAGCGCTGCTGTCCGCCATCCCGGCGCTGGACGAGGAGGAGCTGGCCGCGATCCCCCAGAAGGTCCCTTTGCAGGGCGAGATCCCCAGCGCTGCCCATGTGCCTCCCGGATGCGCCTTTCACCCGCGCTGTCCGGCCCGCTTCGCCCCGTGCGATCGCGTGGTCCCGCGGGAGAGCGTGGTGGCAGAGGGACATCTCGTGCGCTGCCATCTGTACGACCCCGAGTATGCGCCCGCGTAGCAGCGGGCTGGGCCCGGGCAGGCCAGAGGCTGTAGCGGAGGCGAGCTGACGAGTCGTCCCCCCGGGCCTTCCCAGGGAAGCGGTCAAAGGCGCCCGTGACGGTCTTTGCCACACGTCGCGCTCAGGTGTGGCGCTGCCACCGGCGGAGCGCCTCTACTTAATGTGCTCTGTTTCGGAGGTTGAGCTGTCATGACGTTGATCGACGCCGATGTCATTCAGGATGCCGTGGTCCGGATGTTGCAGGTGAATATGGGGCTGCGAGCGGGGGAGCGGCTGCTGGTCGTCAGCGATTATCCCAATGAGATGCAGTGGTGTTCGGCGGATCCGTCGCTGTTGGAAAGCATCTGCCGACGGACGCTGCTGGGGCGGGCTGTGGCGGATATCGCCCGGGATCGCTTTCCCGACTCCTCCGTGACCTTCCTGGCCTTTCCCTCCACCGGCCAGAGCGGTAAGGAGCCGCCGCCGGATGTGGCGGCGGCCATGCGCCAGGCGCAAGTCGTCATCGCGATCACGTCTTTCTCCCTCTCCCACACGGATGCCCGGGAAGGGGCGTGTCGGGCGGGCGCTCGCGTGGCCTCCATGCCGCGCTTCTTGCCGGAGATGTTCGAGCCGGGCGGGCCGATGGATGTGGATTACATGGCCGTGGAGCGGCGCACCCAGGCCATCGCCCGGGCCATCACCGGGGCGGAGGAGGTACGCGTCACGTCCCCGGACGGGACGGATATCCGCTTCAGCGTGGCCGACCGGCCGGGACAGGTGGATGCGGGCATTTACGATCGCCCTGGCGCGTGGGGGAATCTCCCGGCCGGGGAGGCGTACTGCACGCCGGTGGAGGGCTCCGGGCGAGGGCGGATCGTGGTCGTCCCGGGGTGGCACGCTCGCCTGGAGGAGCTCATGACGCTACATATCGAGAACGGCGAGCTGGTGGCCATCGACGGCGGCGGCCGCGTGGGAGAGGACCTGCGCGATCTGCTGCGCCCGGGCGATCCGTCGTCGCCCTATCGGGAGCGCCGGAACCTGGGCGAGTTCGGCGTTGGCACAAACCCGAACGCCCGGCGTGTGGATATCACTTTAGAGGCGGAGAAGATCATGGGGACGGTGCATCTGGCGCTGGGGGATAACTCGCACATGGGCGGACGGGTGAGCGCGGACTTCCACCAGGATTTCGTGGTCCCCAGGGCCAGCTTCTGGCTGGACGGCCGTCCGGTGATGGAGAATGGTCAGCTGTTGATCGAGGAGGCGTAACGCGTATGGAACTCGCGATTGGCACGGAACCCACCCCGACGTACCTGTCGTTTGAGCTAGCTCGCGGCGCTCGTCGGCTGATCGAGGACGTGATGCTGGTGAAGCCGGGCGAGAACGTGGTGATCACCGTGGACACCTCCAGTGATTGGCGGGTAGCCGAGGCCACGGCCAGGGCCGCGTTCGCGGCGGGCGCCAGCCCGGTCGTCGTCTGGTACGAGGGGCGCCCGGACGCGGTCATGGAGCCCCCGCCTCCGGTGGCGGGAGCCATCGCCCGCGCCGATGTGTGGATCGAGTACGCCGTAGCGTACATCCTGCACACGGAGGCGTACAAGGCCGCGTTGGCGAACGGATGTCGCTACATCTGCCTGACCGGCATGGATGTGGACATGATGGTCCGCACCATCGCCAATGTGGATTATCCCAAGATGATCGAGCTCAGCCACGTGTTGGGCGCGGCCATCGCCCAGGCGGACGAGATCCGGGTCACCAGCCCGGCGGGCACGGATCTGGTGGCGCGCATGGGCGGACGCAAGATCCGCTACTCCGGCAAGCTGGCGGATACGCCCGGCGAGCCCATCATGCTGGGCGGACAGATCTCCTGGTGCCCGCTGGAGGAGACCATCAACGGCACGCTGGTGTTCGATGGTGCCCTCTGGCCTCCCAAGGAGATCGGCCTGCTTCGTCAGCCCGTGCGCCTGACGGTGGAACAGGGGCGTGTGACCCGGGTGGAGGGGGGACCCGAGGCGAAGGTGCTGGAGCGCTGGTTCGCCTCCTTTGACAATCCGAACATCTATCGCATCGCGCACTACTCGCTGGGGTTCAACCCCGGCGTGACCCGGCCCACGGGGCGCATCGTCGAGGATGAGCGGGTGTTCGGCTGCATCGAGTTTGGCATCGGCAGCCAGGGGAAGCAGATCGGCGGCCCGGGCTGGGATGCCGGGGGACACACCGATGGCATCGTGCTCAACCCGTCCATCTACCTGGACGGCGAGCCGCTGGAGGAGGAAGGGGTGTACGTCCGACCGGACGTCGTGGCCGCCTGTCGCGCGTTGGGCGTGCCAGGGTACTGAGTTTGGGGAATGGTGATTATGGGGACCGCAAACAGACTGTACGAGCAGCCACTCACCATGGAGGTCGCCCGCATGGCCGCTTTCGGCGGCGCGGTGTTGGGCGGCGGTGGCGGCGGTGACATCGAGAATGGGCTTCAGCTGGCGCAACTGGCGCTGGAGATGGGACAGCCGCGCGTCCTGCCGGCGGATTCGCTGGCGAACGACGTGCTCGTCGTGACCGTCTCCGCGGTGGGGGCCCCGGCCGCGTCGGAGCAGTTCATCAAGCCGATCGATTACGTGGACGCCTTGAACCTCTTGCAGGAGCACATGGACAAGCCGGTGGGCGGGCTCATTACGAATGAAAACGGCGGCATGGCCACCGTCAACGGCTGGCTGCAATCGGCGCTTTCAGGCCTGCCCGTGGTGGATTGCCCGTGCAACGGCCGCGCACATCCCACCGGGCTGATGGGGGCGATGGGGCTGGACGAGCTTCCGAACTATGTCTCTCGCCAGGCGGCGGTGGGTGGTAACCCTCATGCCGGTCGTCGGGTGCGGCTGTATGTGGAGGGCGATCTACGTCGCGCGGCGCGATTGGTGCGCCAGGCCGCGGTGGAGGCGGGCGGCCTGGTAGGGGTGGCCCGCAATCCGGTCACCATGGCGTATGCGCGGGAGCATGGCGCGCCGGGAGCGCTGGCCCGGGCAGTGGAGGTCGGCCAGGCCCTGTTGGCGGCGTCCGATCCGGAGGCCGCGGCGCAGGCGGTGGCGGAGACGTTGGGCGGGCGGATCGTCGCTCGCGCCCGGGTTGCCCGGGTGGACCTGGTCACCCGAGGGGGGTTCGATGTCGGGACCGTGTACCTGGAGGACGATCTGCAGCTGACCTTCTGGAACGAGTACATGACCCTGGACCGCCGGGGGGAGCGATTGGGGACCTTCCCCGATCTCATCGCCACGCTGGCGGCTGACGAATCCCGGCCGTTGTCCTCGGCGGAGGTGAAGGAGGGGCAGGAGATCTTCGTGTTGCACGTCCCGCGCTCCCGTCTGCGGTTGGGGTCGGGGATGAGGCGGCCCAACCTGCTGCGGGCGGCGGAGGAGGCGGTCGGCCGACCGCTGGTCTCGTTCGTGTTCCCCGAGGAGAACTCTGAGCGCTGATTGGATCAGAAGCACCTGATCGGGAATCCCAGGACGAACCGGCTTCCATTTCCAGTAGGGACGCCGGAGGATTTCCTGGAATGGTATCGGAGGCAGTTCGCGGAATCAGGTTGAGGGGGGATCTGTGACGCTCAAGCAGGCTATAGAAGCGTATGAGCTGTTGGACAGCGCGCTTGTGGACGGCGATCATGTGGCGGCCCTATTGCATAACCGAGGGCTGACGGTGGAGACGTTCACCGTGGAGGGCGATAGGGGGCGCACGGACTTCGTTCGGGCCGTCCTGTACGGGGAGCGGGGAAAGCGGACCGGCGGAGATGCCCCCACATTGGGCATCATCGGCCGGTTGGGTGGCATCGGCGCCCGGCCGACGGCTCTGGGGCTGGTGTCGGACGCGGATGGGGCGATCACGGCCATCACCTGCGCGCTGAAGCTGGCCGATCTGTGCCGCGCGGGCGATCGCTTGCCGGGCGACGTGGTCATTGCCACCCACATCTGCCCGCACGCTCCGACGGAGCCGCACGAGCCGGTGCCGTTCATGGGCTCACCGGTGGATATCGCCACCATGAACCGGCACGAGGTCGCCGATGAGATGGACGCCATCCTGTGCATTGACACCACCCGGGGGAATTGGGTCATCAATCAGCGCGGCTTCGCTATCTCCCCCACGGTGATGCAGGGATGGATCCTGAAGGTGAGCGCCGATCTGCTGCGCATCATGTCCTACGTCACCGGGCGACCTCCGGTGGTCTTCCCGCTGAGCATGCAGGACATCACCCCCTATGGCAACGGTGTGGATCATCTGAACAGCATCCTGCAGCCGGCGACGGCGACGGACGCTCCGGTGGTGGGCGTGGCGCTGACGGCGGAGATACCGGTACCGGGGTGTGCGACGGGTGCCAGCCAGATCGTTGATATCGAGGCCGCCGCCCGGTTCTGCGTGGAGGTGGCCAAGGCGTTCACGCGCGGGGAGTGCCAGTTCTACGATCCGGACGAGTTCCGACGCCTGGTCGCCCTTTACGGCGAGATGCGCCATCTGCAGACCATGGGGCGCGAGGATGCGGCGTGATGGCAAGGCCTTCTGTGTTGGGGCTCCTCACCATCGGGCAATCGCCCCGGGATGACGTGTTGCCGCAGGTCCTCCCGCATCTGCCGTCGGATGTGCGTATCATCCAGGCGGGCGCGCTGGACGATCTGACGGACGAGGAGATCGCCGCTCTGGCGCCCGGCCCGGGCGATTACGTCCTCACGTCGCGGCTGCGGGACGGCCGCGCGGTGACGATGGCGCGGGAGAGGATCCTGCCGCTGATGCAGGCGCGCATCGAGGCGTTGGAGGCCCAGGGCGCCAATCCGATCTTCATCCTTTGCACGGGTGAGTTCCCGCCGTTTCGCTCTCGAGCGCTGCTGGTGGAGCCGGAGAAGATGCTGCCGGCTGTCGTGCGCGGCCTGACGGTGCGTCGGCTGGGCGTGATCGCACCGCTGCCCGAGCAGCTTGATGCCATGCAGGAGAAGTGGCGTCCGGTATGCGCCGATCTGGCGGTGGCGGCCGGATCGCCCTATGGCCCTAAGGAACGGGTCGTCGAGGCCGCGCTGTCCCTGCGAGGGCGGACGGTGGATCTCGTCGTGATGGATTGCATCGGCTATACGGAGGCGCATCGGGCCCTGGTGCGGGAGCAGGTCGACCGGCCGGTGATGCTGGCGTCGGCCGCGGCCGCACGCGTGGTGGGGGCGCTGCTTTGAGAAGCCTCCAAGAGACGCAAACGGGGAGGCTCTTTCCTCCCTCATGAGGGGCTTCGGCCAGCATGAAACGTTTCCAGTGCCATTCGCATCTTCGTGGTGAATGAGTCAACGCACTCTCAACCCTCTGGGTGGTGGATCAGGAGCCGGGGTCTTTGGAGGACTCCGGCTCCTGATTCGCGTGATGCCGCTTCCATCTGTTCGTCTCGGATAGGCTTCTGATCCGACATAAATCGGTTGGGTCGATGCAGATGTTACCCGAGATAGGATCGCATCTTCGGGCATAAACCGACAGGAAGTTGTGCCTCGCGTCGCTCCACGGCCGGATGCTCAATGACGGCCCTCATCCCCCAGGCCCCCTTCTCCCGGGTTCGAGAGAAGGGGGCTCAACGGTAGAACACCTATGTTGCTTTTAAGCCTCCGGCCTGCGAATGTGCCGGAAAGCTATCACCACCCAGGGCTGGATGATCAACTGCGTGGGATAAACGTAAGGCCGTCCCCGACGACGCTGCCGATATTCGCTTGTGAAGGCACTTGATCAACCAGAGAAAGCAACCTGACAAGAAGGGCATTCCGTGATATCATGGGGCTGCCTCCGGTAGGTGGGGTTGAGCACCACGAACCTACCGAGGTGGCCGCGCCCCGTCAAGTGGGCGCGGCTCGATTTATGACCAGGTCTCGATTCAGTGACCCTGCTCACAACAAGCGTTAAGGATCGAGCAAACCGAAGCACTTTGGCCGTCAGCCGATCAGACTGTATGATCCGAGATCGCCTCACGAGCCAGGTGGATGTTGGGGAGATAACACTGTGCCGAATATTCGCATTCAGGCCTTGGGCGCTTTCAGTATGTGGCGAGACAGTATCGCGGTTCCCGATGAAGCCTGGCCTACATCAAAGAGCAAGCAGCTCTTCAAAATCTTACTCACCGAGCGGGGTCATCTTGTTTCGGCAGACCGGCTCATTGAGTATCTCTGGCCCGATCTGCCGCTTAAAAAAGCCCGGAACAATCTATGGGTAACGGTAAGTCAAGCGCGGCGTGTGTTGCAGCCTGATTTGCCGCCACGGACTCGCTCTGCTTATATCATCAAGCGCGATGAAGGTTATCTGTTTGATCCCCACAGCGACCACTGGCTGGACGTGGACGCTTTCAGCGATTACCTTCAGACGGCACAACAGGCAGCAGACCCGACCATCCGTATTGAAGCCCTGGAAAAAGCGCGGCACCTTTACCAGGGCGATTTCCTTGAGGATGACCCCTACGCAGAATGGGCGCTGGCCCCCCGCGATCGGTTACGAGAACAGTATCTAAACCTGCTGGCCGATTTGGCCGAAACCTATGCGCAGCAAGAGCAATACCGCCAGGCTATTGGATTGTGTCGCCAAAGTCTCGCCCTCGAAAACAGCCGCGAATCCACCTATCGCCAATTGATGCTATACCTCTATTGCACTGGTGAACAACCCGCCGCCCTGCAACTGTACGATGAGGTATGCCAGGTAATGCGGGAGGAAATCGGTGTTGAACCGGCCCCGGAAACGAGCAACCTCTTTCACCAGATTCAACGGCGTCAGGTAGTCGGGGTGGACGAAAAGAAGGTCTACCCGCGCTCGGCATCGACGCACATCAGCACTCATTCGTTGAGGCAAACACCATTTGTAGGCCGCGCCCGGGAATACGGCCAATTGACCGCCATGGTCAACCAGGCCAACCAGGGCAACGGCTGTGTTGTCTTTGTCGGTGGTGAGCCGGGCATCGGTAAAAGCCGCCTGATGCGGGAGACGGCTATGTTCGCCGGCAAAGAGGGCTTTACCACGCTCTTTGTCCATAGTTACCAGGTAGAACAGGCCATGCTTTACCAACCCCTGGTAGACCTGGTCCGACATATCAACGAGACATGGCCGGAGCAAATTGCCGGCCTCCCCACCGTATGGCTCAGGGAAATCGCTGCACTGGTACCGGAAATTGCCGGCACCGCCACAGGTCAGGCCATTGTCCCCGCCAAAACAGACGAAAACCAGCAGGGACGGCTCTTTCAAGCCATCGTGCATTTGTTGTCGGCCATCGCCGGAGAAAATGGCCTTATGCTCAACGTGGATGACATCCACTGGGCCGATACAGCGACGCTCCAATTTCTCCACTATCTGGCCCGGCGTGTGTCTGGCGAACGGATATTGCTGGCCTGTACCTACCGCCACGAGGAAGTGACGGCCGATGAACACCTGGCCGCGCTCATTCATCATCTCCAACGCGAGCCGCACGTGACCTTCATCTCCTTAAACCGCCTGTCAAGCACAGACATTGATGAACTGCTGGGCGCTCTGGAAACCGTGCCCACTACCTGGAGTGAATGGCTCTATAGCGAAACAAGTGGCAACCCATTCTTTCTTGTTTCTATCCTTCAATTGTTGCAGGAACAGGGGGATTTGGGGAAAACCGCGCCGGCTGACATTCTCTCGACAGAGATCACCTTACCGGAGGCCATTCAGGAGTCGGTGCGGGGACGCTTGCGACAGGCAACGCAGTTGGAGCAACAGGTGCTGGGCTGGATGGCTGTTTTTGGTCGCAATTTCAGTTTTGCCACGCTGCAAGCCATCACCGGCCAGAGCCAGTTGGATCTGCTGAAGGTGGTAGAGAGCCTGCTGCAGCGGCAATTGTGGCAGGAAACGGCAGATGGTTACGACTTTAGCCACCACAAAATTCGCGAAGTGGTCTACCACGACCTGAGCGGGGCGCGTCGAGTTGTGTACCATGGCCAAATTGCAGAGATGCTGGCGCAATCGGCTGAGGACCGCCCGGCACTCTTGGCCCATCATTTTGAACGGGCCGGGAACACGGGACAGGCCCTGGCCTATTGGTTGCGGGCGGGCGAGAAGGCCCTCGACGCCTACGCCCTGCAACAGGCTGTTCGTCACTATGAGCGGGCCTTGGCCTTAGCGGAAGGGGCAGCCGACGAGATGGATGCCTACGAAGGGCTGGGCCGGGCCTTCATGTTGCTGGATGAGGTGGCTCAGGCTACGACCGTGTTGCAGCAAGGCATCCAACTGGCGGAAGCGCAAGAAGATGACAGCCGTTATGCTCGCCTGTTGTTTGCGCGGGCCCAGCTTGCCAACCGGCAGCACAAAGTTACCACCAACTACGTGCGCGCCGCGTTGTCTGCCGCCGAGCGAGCGGGCGATCTGGCTCTGGTCGCTCAAAATCTGCTGCTGCTTACTGAAATCTATGAAGGCCAGGGGGTTCTTGACAATGCCCTGGCCACCATTACCCGGGCCCAAACCATCAGCGACGAGTTGGGCGATGTCCACCTGGCAGCCCGTATCCGCAATGAGATTGGCTTTGTCCACACCCAGCGTGGCGAGTTCGCCGAGGCCATCGATATCGTAAAGCAGGCTCTAGAACCGTTAGCCCAGCTCGAAGACCGGATGTCACTGGCCTATTCCTGGAATCTGTTGGGACGCGCCTACGGCGGGTATGGTGACTACCAGCAAGCCATCGAGTCCTTTCAGCGCAGCCGGGTGGAAGCAGGAGCGGTCGGCGACGGCTACCTCATTGTCCAGACACCCAATATGTTGGGCTGGCTGTACCGTGAATTGTGTGCCTTTGAACAGGCCCTGCAATTTGACCAGGAGGGGGTTGCCGTGGCCCAGGAGTGGGCTAAGGAGCCGCCGGAAGTTAGCGCCCGGCTCAATGTCTGTCTGGATGTGCTACACCTGGGCGAACCGGACCGGGCCTTGGGGATGTTGGCCCAAATTCAGGAGCGGATCGACGCCGGGGTGTTTGGTTTCCACGCCTGGCGCTGGCGGCTGCGCATACTCCACGCGCGGGGGTTGTGTTTGCTGGCCATAAACCAACCCGCTGCTGTGCTCTCGCTGGTGGAGGAGGGTTTGACGCTAGCGGAGTCGGCCACGGTGCGCAAGTATGTTGCCCTCTACCATGGGTTAACAGGTTTGGCTCTGGCCAGGTTAGAGCGAACGGCCGACGCCATCAGCGAACTAGAAACCGCTGTGCAGTTGGCCGATGCCATCCACTATCAACCCCTTTGCTGGCAAGGTCGCGCCCATTTGGCGGCCTTGTATATCGATGTTGAGCGTCCTCAAGACGCCAAAACAAGCTTAACCGTTGCCCATCAAATCATTCGGCACATCGCCGATCACCTCACCGATGAAATCCTCCGAAATACCTTCTTAAATGCTGTGCCGGTGCAAGCAATTATCCGGCAACATGATAACTTAATATCTTGATTGCCGTTTTATTTATCCCCCGCTTGATAAATCCTATTTAGTCCCCATTAAGTCGCGTCTTCTATAATTGGGTCAAGTTCAATCAAACGCAGGGCATCTTCTCAGGAATCCCGAGATCGAGAAGATTACTCAACCATTCAACCATCAAACTGGAGAAGGAGATGGCTGTGACGAATATCAAACAATCTGCCGAGAATGCGGCATTAACCCTAAATCATGTTGCGCTCGCCAAGCACAAAGGAGTAAATGCACCTCATCCGCTCGTAACCCAAATCCGTTTTGCTCGCAGTGAATTTGCTCGCTGTTTAGATGGGCTCTCTGATAAAGACGCTCGCCATCGCATTATGCCCATGAACTGCATAAGTTGGATGGTTGGCCATCTGGCAGCCCAAGAGCAATACTATTTTGTGTTTTTCCCCCAGGGTGAAGTGCCACACCCCCAATTGAATAAACTGGTCGGCTTCGGCCATCCCGCGTCGACGCCGCCCCTGGCCGAGATGTGGCAAATCTGGCACGACATCACCCGAGCCGCGGATGCTTTCCTGGATGCGCTAACCACGGAACAATTGTTGATGCATCTGGAGCAGGAGATTGACGGATTTGAAGGCTCCTTATTCGGGACGGCCAGCAAGAAGGTTTTGGCACAAAGTAGTGTCCGCTCAAGTGAAAGCGTGGGCACCAGGATGCTTCGCACGATCTATCATTACTTTTTTCACACGGGCGAAGCCCATGCCATTCGCCAGCAATTAGGACACCCGGATTTGCCGTATTTTGTAGGAGATATGGAGGCGGCTGTTTACCAGGGTCATCCCTGATCCTATCACAGCCAAGATGTCTAAGGGGTCTCCCTCAATCACCAACTCCACAGGGGATGGTGGTGGAGGGGATCGCCCCTCCACGGAAAACCCCACTTTTCCTGCCTGCACCTGCCTTTCTCGGTCCTTTCCGAAGGGCCCAGGCCGAGGCCAGGCAGGTTGAAGGCAGAAGAAGGGCTTTTTCCGGGGGGGCGGTAGCCCCTCCGAAGAAGCCTATTTTCAGCCCCTCACCTGCCCCGTGGGGCCGGAGGCCACCGGCCAAAGCCCCAACCAGGCAGGGAAAAGGCGAGAGAAAGCGTTTTTCTGCGGAGGGGCTTCCCCTCGGAGGGGCTTCCCCTCCGCACCTCCCCTTTCGGGTGTGACCGCCCGTGGAGGGGAAAAGCGACAGGCGGGGGCCTCGCCCACGCTGTTCCGTTGATGCGAATAGGGCGCCCCACCGGGTCGCCCTTATCCGAAACGAATGGCGCGGCCCATGTTTCTTTCACCACGCGAAGATCAATAACTGAAAGAGGAGCGAAAATGTCGGTGATACACATCAAAGGATCTGTCAAACGCATAGGATGAGATCAATCGTCGCATTGGCTTTCGCAAGGAGATGAGAGATGATCAGATGGAGCGACGTCCGAGGGAGGCAGGAGCACTACAGGGAACTGGTACGCGAGGCAGAGGAGTATCGTCTCGCGCAGCAGGCCATAAACGGATCGGGAGGATATGACTCTCCTCTTCGTGCCGCGTTCGTATCGTTGAGATCTCTATTGGGAAAAACCATTTGGCAACGCAATGCATACCTTCGACAGGTAACCAAGGCTATGCACGCTGCCTGGTTCTCACTCAAACTCTAGCTATCGGACACTTTTGAGTGGGCGATGGCCCCTGTCCTCTGATATGCTGATTGCCAAACCCATCAGCGTCAGAGGGACAGGATGGCCATCATCCACCTACATCGTGCCGTATTGGACGGGGTCCGACGGCTTCGACCCAACGAGCGCGTGACACGGGTACGAAACATGGGCTGGTGAATGGCAAGGATCTTCATGGCCCGCAGTATGCATCTGAGCCATATCGCTCGAGGGCTCCCGGGTCCCAGCCAGAAGCTAGCGGTTGTCCCGCCTACTCCACAATGCGCACGTCCACGCCAACAATGCCCCCTCATGAGCAGCAACCCATTGCCCTATCCCGTAGGGTGTGCTCTCACCAAGAAGAATCCCAAGAGCAATCAAGACCAGAATGAGCTCCCAGGCATGCCGTTTCCCTCGCACTTGCCGGGGATCCGGAACCCCTTTCAACGCTTCTACAAGCGTGTTCTATTCATGTAGAACCATCGGCCCGCTCCTCCTTCAATGTGTTCTTTTCCAAGGGCGTGTCTGAAGATTGACCAGCTAGGTGCCTGAGGGTCTCCCTCAGCTACCAGCTCCACAGGGGGAGGTGTGGAGGGGAAACCCCCTCCACGGAAATCTCACTTCTCCGGCTTGCACCTGCCTTTCTCGGCCCTTTCCGAAGGATCCAGGCCGAGGCCGGGCAGGTCGAAGGCAGAAGATGGACTTTTTCCGGAGGGGCTCCGCCCCTCCGGGCCTCCCCACAGCAGAAGCAATGGCATTTCTCAGACGCGCTCTAAAAGGAATTTACCGGCGGTTCTTCCCTCTATCACCTCGCGACTCTGAAAAGGCCCTGGGGCGCGTGGGGCCTCGCGCTGGCGCTCCTGACCCGCTATGCTATAATCCCTGTAGTTTGTCATCATCGATGCGCGGCCGCGAGTAGGAGGGGAAGGGGATGAACGTCACGGAACTCAAGCAGTTGCTGGCTGATGAGCTCAATCAGCGCCGAGAGGAGGGATGCGACGTCTCCGACTGGGAGCCGCGCGTGGCGGCACTGGATGCGGAGACGGTGCCCGACCTTCTGGCATTGTACGATGAGCTGATGAAGTTGGTGCCGCGACGGGATTTCCCGTACGAGGAGCCGTCGGATCTGCCGACCATCCGGTCTCTGCGGCCGTCGGGGCCGCGCCATATCCCGGCGACCCCGGATAAGGCCCGATTGCAGGATCGTATCCTAGGCGCGTACCTCGGCCGTTGCGCGGGCTGCAACCTGGGCAAGCCGGTTGAGGGGTGGTCTCGCGAGAAGATCCGTCGCTATCTGGAGATCGC
This sequence comes from Chloroflexota bacterium, assembly GCA_013152435.1. Classification (NCBI taxonomy): domain Bacteria; kingdom Bacillati; phylum Chloroflexota; species Chloroflexota bacterium. The sequence goes on from JAADGJ010000061.1 coordinate 54,996, forward strand.
CGGGGAGTATCCGCTTCGCTCCTATTTCCCCGTGATCGACCCGTTCCCGGAAGGGTTGGAGCTGCACGAGAATTATCGGGAGACGGCGCGAGGACGTATCCGCTGGATGGCTCGAGACGACGACATCGATTACACGATCCTGGGGCTGCACTGTCTGGAGACCTACGGATTGGACTTCACGACGGAGAATGTGGGGGAGACCTGGCTGCAGCTGCTGCCTTACCATCAGGTATATACGGCGGAGCGGGTGGCGTATCGCAATCTGGTGGAGGGGTATGATCCACCCCTATCGGCCACGCGCTACAACCCTTACCGGGAGTGGATCGGCGCTCAGATCCGCGCCGACGGCTTTGGCTACGCGGCGCCGGGGCTCCCTGAGGTCGCCGCCGAGTTCGCCTATCGGGACGCCGCGCTCAGCCATGTGAAGAACGGCATCTACGGCGAGATGTGGGTGGCCGCCATGCTGGCGGCGGCGTTGGTCGCACCCGGCCACACGATGGAGGATATCCTGCATGTGATCGAGGTGGGCCTGAGTGAGATACCGGCGAACAGCCGGGTGGCGGAGGCCATCCGGGATGTGATGCGCTGGCGCGAGGAGACGGATGACTGGGAGGAGGCGTGGGAGCGCATCCACCGCAAGTACGGCCATTACCATGGCGTGCATACCATCAACAATGCCGCCCTGGTCACCCTGGGCCTGGTGTACGGCGCGGGGGACTTTGAAAGGACGATCTGCATCGCGGTGATGGGGGGATGGGACACCGATTGTAACGGGGCCACGGCCGGTTCCGTGATCGGCGCCATGATCGGAGCGGACGCGCTGCCGTATAAGTGGGTGGGGCCGCTGAACAACACGGTGCGCAGCATGGTCGCCGGCTACGATTTCTCCCGCATCACGGATCTGGCCGGGCGTTCGCTGGCCATCGCCGAGGAGGTATGGAATCGCTGGAGGTGATCGGTGTGAGGTGGGGCCGCTCCGCTCGCGGCCGATGTGGACATGTAGGAGGGAGCGTGTGAAGATCTGTTTCCTGTACTATGAGGATTGCCCTTCCCATGAGCAGGCGTTGGCCCGTCTGCGGCAGGTGATGGCGGAGGAGGGCGTTCAGGAGGAGATCGAGATCATCAAGGTGGAGACGGAGGAACAGGCGCAGGCGTTGCAGTTTATCGGATCACCGACGATACGGGTGGACGGGAGGGATATCGACCCGCCGCCGCCCGATGCATACTACGCGTTGACCTGTCGGGCTTATCGGTTGGAGGATGGGCGGATCTCCCCGTTGCCGTCAACGGAGATGATCCGCAGGGCTTTGCGCTCCGCGGCGGATCGTTGAGCGTGCACGGATGAGGCGGAGTGATGAGGTCGTGTACGAGACGAATCTTTGAGGCTAGGAAGCAAGAAAGGGAGGAGAACGATGGCTGCTTTGAAAATCGGTGATAAGGCGATCCCCTTCGTCGATGATCAGCAGCATGCGCTGTCGGATTATGCCGACAAGGCCGCGGTGGCCGTGATCTTTAGCTGCAATCACTGCCCGTATGTGCGCGCTTGGGAGGATCGGATGATCCAGATCCAGGCGGATTATGCGGACAAGGGTGTGCAGCTCATTGCCATCAACGCCAATGACGCGACGAAGTATCCGGACGACAGCTTCCCGAAGATGAAGGAGCGGGCTCAGGAGAAGGGATTCAACTTCCCGTATCTGTACGATGAGACGCAGGAGGTCGCGCGAGCGTACGGGGCCGAGCGGACGCCGGAGGTGTTCCTGTTCGATGGGGAAGGTATCCTGCGGTATCACGGCGCGATCGATGACAACTACGAGGACCCCAGCGCGGTGCAACATCACTACCTGCGAGATGCGTTGGATGCCGTGCTGGCGGGGCAGGATCCCCCGGTGGCGGAGACGCCGCCCGTGGGCTGCACGATCAAGTGGAAGTAGAGCCCTACGGGCAGGCCGACTTGGGCCCGCACAGGTCCCGTTGGTGAGGAGTCGAATAACGAGACAGGGACGGAGCTTGCTCTGTCCCTGCCTCGCTTTTTGTTGAGGAAGGGGCCGGGGCGTAACGGGGGGCGTCAGGCTCCCGGTGGGCCGGGGCGAGTTTGCACGAGAGCACGGCCTTTGTTATACTCCGCCCGAACATCGGATCATATGATGAGATCTGGTTGCCGGGTGGGTGGGCCGGATAAAGGCCACAAGGCTTCAACGGTATCACGCTTACGCGCGGCGCCACCTTTGCGAGTTTGTTTTGCGAGTTTGTATGTTTTCATGGGGTAGAGTTTGCCCTGTAAGTTCTGTTCTGCTATAATCCCGGGGTGTGCCGAGAGGATCATGAGAATCTCCGTTCCTGCAGCGTGGCGTGAATGGGCACGGGCATAATGATCCAAAGGCATCCTCTTCTTTTTCGTTTTCTCTATCTGACCGTAGTCGTTCTGGTCTTCACTGCGGTCCCTTTAGCTGTTGGCGTCTGGGCGGATCGTCGATTGGAGACGGAGCCGTGGCTCACCCTGGCGGGGGTGTTGGTCGGTGTGACCATCGCCACGGTGGGGATCTGGCGGATCATTCGGCGTACATACATAAGGCTGGCGCAGCCGTCGGCTCGCAAAGGTAAACAGTGAGGAGGCAGTGTGCACAACGTCGTTAGCGCCCTGAGACGGTTCTTTACCCCTCGAACCACGGCGATTGTTGTGGGAACGCTCGTTCTGATCATTGGCAGCCGCATCCTGTTTCCGGTGCCGTTGCCCACGATTCAACTCCCCGCTGAGCACATCCCTGGGTTCACGATCTTTGGATTCCCCGTGACCAACACGTTGCTGGCCACCCTGCTGGCGGACATCACGCTGTTGGCCATCGTGATAGCCGTGAACCGCCAGATGAAGTTGGTCCCCTCGGGGCTGCAGAACCTGGTGGAGTGGTTCATTGAGTCCTTCTACAACATGGTCGAGGAGATCGCGGGGGACAATGCGCGCCGTTTCTTCCCCCTCTTTATGACGATCCTCTCGTTCCTGCTCATCGCGAACTGGTGGGAGCTGGCCCCCGGGTTTGACAGCATCGGCATCATCGAGCCGGCGCATAAGGAGGGGATGCGCGCCTATGCGATCAAGGATCTGGGGCCTATCGCCATCCTGACCCCGGAGGAGTCGGAGCACGGGTACGTGCTCGTCTCCTTCCTGCGGGTGGCGGCCTCAGACCTGAATCTGCCGCTGGCGCTGGCGCTGATCGTGATGGTGTATGTCCAGGTGGTCGGCATTCAGGCGCTGGGGCTCTCCTATTTCCGTAAATTCTTTAACTTCAGCGGCTTCATCGAGGCATTCGTGGGGATCCTGGAGTTGATCAGCGAGTTCGCCAAGATCATCTCCTTCAGCTTCCGACTTTTCGGCAATATCTTCGCGGGGCAGGTCTTGCTATTCGTGATCCCGTTCCTGATCCCGATGTTGGCCGTGTTGCCCTTCTACGGGCTGGAGCTTTTCGTCGGGTTCATGCAGGCCTTCGTGTTCGCCATCCTGCTCGTCGTCTTCGCCTCCATGGCTGTGGTTCCCCATGATGGCCACGAAGAGCACCAGGAAGCTTCTCATTGAACTTTGGTATAGATACATTCGTGACCCCGTATTCAGGCATCAGATCCCTTTAGAGGAGGTATGGAGAACATGGAGTTCCTACCTGCAGGTCTTGCGATCGGCTTGGGCGCTATCGGTCCTGGCATCGGGATTGGCCTTCTGGTGATGGGGGCCATGCAGGCGATCGGTCGCAACCCCGAGGCGGCCGGCGAGATCCGCACCAACATGATCCTCGGTATCGTGTTCGCTGAGGCGGTGGCGATCTACGCTTTGGTGATGGCTCTGATCCTCAAGTTCGTGTAGACGAGATGGGCATTTGCTGCGCGCCGCCGTGTGCAGCATGACGTAAGGTGGAGGAGGTCGCGAGTGGAGAAGTTAGGCATCAATCTCAATTACCTGATTGCCCAGATCGTCAACTTCGGGATCATGCTGTTCCTGCTAAAGCAGTTCCTGTATCAGCCCGTGCTCAACATGCTGGAGACCCGCAAGGAGCGGATTCGGGAGAGCCTGGCCGAGGCGGATCGGGTGAGGCAGGAGGCCGCGGCGGAACGGGAGCGCTATCAGCAGGAGCTGGAGGCAGCCCGGCGTGAGAGCCAGGAGGCTATCCAGAAGGCCATGCAGGCCAGCGAGCGCCTGCGGGAGGAGATCCTGCAGCAGGCCCGCCAGGAGGCGGAGGAGATCCGGGCGCGAGCACGGGAGGAGGCGGAGCGTGAGCGTGAGCGGATCCTGGAGCAGGCCCGGGAGCAGGTCGCTGAGCTGGTGATCCTGGCTACCGAGAGGTTGATCAGCCAGACGGTGGATGAGCAGGCCCAGCGCAAGCTGGTCCACGAGTTCTTGAATGAGCTTGAGGTCGCATCGTGAGCAGCGCAACGATGGAGCGGACGGAGATCGCCCGCAAGTACGCGCAGGCCGCCTATGAATCCGCGTTGAGCTCCTGGCTGCGTCGGCTCAGCGCGGTCAGGCAGGCCCTGACGACGCATCCGGACGTGCGCGAGAAGCTCAACTCCAGCGCGTCCTTCACGGAGCGTCGGAAGGCGCTGGACGAGATCCTGCCCGACGATGTCGGAGAGGATGTGCGGAACTTCCTGTATGTGCTTCTGAAGGACGGGCGGATCGACCTGTTGGACGAGGTGATCATCGAGTTCGAGCACATGGCCCGGAGGGGGCCGGAGGCCCGGATCGCCCGCGTCATCAGTGCCGTCCCGCTCACGGAGGAGGAGAAGGAACAGCTGCGGGAGCGGCTGATCAAGCGGTTCGGCGGCGATCTGGAGTTCGACTTCCGCGTGGATCCTCAGATCCTGGGCGGGGTGATCGTGAAAGTGGGCGATGAAGTGATCGACGGCAGCCTGGCCAGCAAGTTGGCTGCTATGCGAGCGCAGCTGACCCGCGCGCTCTAGGCGACCTGGCTGCTCGGGCGGAGGAGGTGTAGATGGCGATCCGGCTGGAAGATTTCACGGAACAGATCAAGCGTCAGATCGAGACTTTCGAGGCGCCGGTAGAGACGGTCGATGTCGGATACGTGCTGGACGTGGGGGATGGGATTGCGCGCGCCTCGGGGCTGGCCGGCGTGATGGCCAGCGAGTTGGTGGAGTTCCCTCCGACGGCCACCCGGCCTCATAGTGTGACGGGGATGGTCCTCAACCTGGAGGCCGAGCAGGTGGGTATCGTCATCATGGGAGACTACATCGGCATCGAGGAGGGGGACGAGGTGCGCTCCACGGGGCGCATCGCCTCGGTGCCCGTCGGCGAGGCCCTGTTGGGGCGCGTGGTGAACGCGTTGGGTGAACCCATCGATGGGAAGGGACCCATCGAAGCTCGGGAGTACCGCCCCATCGAGCGGATCGCCCCGGGCGTTATCTACCGGGCGAACGTGGATACGCCGGTCCAGACGGGGATCAAGGCCATCGACGCCATGATCCCGATCGGTCGCGGCCAGCGTGAGCTGATCATCGGGGACCGGCAGACCGGGAAGACGGCCATCGCCATCGATACCATCATCAATCAGAAGGGGCAGGACCTGTTCTGCATCTACGTCGCCATCGGCCAGAAGCGGGCCAGCGTGGCGCAGGTCGTGGCCACACTGGAGCGGTACGGCGCGATGGAGTACACCACGGTCGTGGTGGCCTCGGCCTCGGATCCGGCCGCGCTGCAATACATCGCCCCGTATGCCGGCTGTGCCATCGGGGAATACTTCATGGAGCAGGGACAGGATGCGCTGGTCGTCTACGACGATCTGACCAAGCACGCCTGGGCCTATCGGCAGATCTCGCTTCTGTTGCGCCGTCCCCCGGGCCGTGAGGCATACCCGGGCGACATCTTCTACTTGCACTCCCGTCTCCTGGAGCGGGCGGCGCGCATGCACCCCAAGTATGGTGGCGGCTCCCTCACCGCTCTGCCCATCATCGAGACCCAGGCGGGCGATGTGTCGGCCTACATCCCCACCAACGTGATCTCCATCACCGATGGGCAGATCTACCTGGAGCCGGACCTGTTCTACGCCGGTCAGCGGCCCGCTTTGAACGTCGGTATCTCGGTCTCGCGCGTCGGCGGTGATGCCCAGACGAAGGCGATGAAGCAGGTCGCCGGGCGGATGCGACTGGAGCTCGCCCAGTATCGGGAGCTGGCCGCCTTCGCCCTGTTCAGCTCCGATTTGGACCCGGCCACCCGCCGCCAGCTGGAGCGAGGCCAGCGGCTCAGCGAGATCCTCAAGCAGCCTCAGTACGAGCCGATGTCGCTCGACCACGAGGTGATGATCATCTTCGCCGCCGTCAATAACTACCTGGACGATGTGCCCATCGAGAAGATCCGGGACTGGGAGAGCGCGTTCCACAAGTTCATGGATACCCAGCATCCCGAGATCGGGCGGGCCATCATGCGGGACAAGGAGCTGACCGAGGATACCATCACCCTGCTGCGGGCGGCCATCGAGGAGTTCAAGGCGACGGTCCAGATTTAAGGCGGTTCGTCGGGACGTCTAAAGGGGTGCGACGCTGCGGCCGGGGATGGGCGGAGCCGGCCAGGCAACGGTGTGAGATGTGCAGGTGAGCGAGGGAGAGGATCGTGGCAAGTCTGCGTGAGATTCGGCGCCGCATACGGGGGATCCGGAACGTCTCCCAGGTAACCCGGGCGATGCAGATGGTCGCCGCGTCCAAGATGCGGCGTGCCCAGGCCCAGGTGTTGGGGACCCGCCCCTACTCCGATCGGGCCTGGCAGATCTTGAAGCATCTGGCGGCGCAGCAGGTGGCCGCGGGCACCCTGCATCCGCTTCTGGAGGTGCGGGATTCGATCAATGCCGTGGCCCTGGTGTTGATCACGGCGGATAAAGGGCTGTGCGGCGCCTACAACGCGAACATGTTGCGCGTGGCCTCCCGCTTTATCCTGGATGCGGAGCAGCCGGTGCAGGTGATCGCCGTGGGCAGACGGGGGGCGTCCTTCATGGCGCGTCACCGCCAGAACCTGTTGGCCGAGTTCAGCGATCTTCCGCCGCAGCCCGGCATCTTGGATATCACCCCCATCGCCCGCACGGTCATCGAAGTCTTCCTCAAGGGCGATGTGGACGAGGTCTATTTGGGGTATACGCAGTTCGTCAATACGCTCGTACAGCGGCCTGTGATCCGGCGGCTTCTGCCGCTGCCCACGTCGCGTGCGCATCGCCGGATCGGCGTGGCCAGTACCGTGGTGCAGGAGGAGGAACCCCCGGAGAGGGTGGGGGAATACATCTACGAGCCGGACCCGCAGAGCATTTTGGACATCGTCCTGCCACGGTTCACGGAGATCCAGATCTATCAGGCGGTGCTGGAGGCGCTGGCCAGCGAGCACTCGGCTCGCATGGTGGCGATGCGTTCGGCGACGGAGAACGCGAATGAATTGCTCGCCTCGCTGACGCTGAGCTACAACCGAGCGCGTCAGGACGCGATCACCCGGGAGATGCTGGACATCGCGGGTGGCGTGGAGGCGATGGGACGGAAGCGATAGCCGTCGATCAGGCCTTAGGGTTGGGAGGGATGGATGGCAAAGGGGTCTATCGGTAGGGTCGTGCAGGTTATGGGCGCCGTGGTGGACGTGGCGTTTCCCTTCGGCGAGCTGCCCGAGATCTATCACGCGCTTACCATTGAGCGTGCCAATGGCGCCAGCGGTGACGGATCCGGCGAGTCTGAGACGCTGGTCCTGGAGGTGCAGCAGCACCTGGGGAACGAATGGGTGCGCTGCGTGGCCATGGGAAGCACGGACGGCCTGCGTCGGGGGATGCAGGTCGTGGATACCGGCGCGCCGATCACCGTGCCCGTGGGCAAGGGGACGCTGGGGCGCATCTTCAACGTGCTGGGGCAGCCGGTGGATATGGCGGGCGAGGTCGAGGCGGATGATTACTACCCCATCCATCGGCCGGCGCCGTCCTTTGAGGAGCAGATCACCGAGGTGCAGGTCTTTGAGACCGGCCTGAAGGTGATCGATCTGATCGCTCCCTTCACGAAAGGCGGCAAGACCGGCATCTTCGGCGGCGCCGGTGTGGGGAAGACCGTGATCATCATGGAGCTGATCCGCAACATCGCGATGGAGCACGGTGGCGTCTCCGTGTTCGCCGGTGTGGGGGAGCGCACCCGTGAGGGGACCCAGCTCTGGATGGAGATGCAGGAGTCCGGCGTCATCGACAAGACGGTGATGGTCTTCGGGCAGATGAATGAGCCGCCGGGCGTGCGCTTGCGGGTCGGCCTGACCGGTCTGACCATGGCGGAGTACTTCCGGGACCAGGGCATGGACGTCCTCCTCTTCATTGACAACATCTTCCGATTCGTGATGTCCGGCTCCGAGGTCTCGGCGCTGTTGGGGCGCATGCCCAGCGCGGTGGGGTATCAGCCGACCCTGGGCACGGAGATGGGCGATCTGCAGGAGCGGATCACCTCCACCCGGCGGGGATCCATCACGTCCATGCAGGCCGTTTACGTGCCCGCTGACGACTACACCGATCCCGCCCCGGTGACCACGTTCGCCCACCTGGATGCGACGATCTCCCTGGAGCGCTCCCTGGCGGCGCAGGGGCTTTACCCGGCGGTGGACCCGCTGGCCTCCACATCGCGCATCTTGGACCCGCGCATCGTCGGGGAGGAGCACTACGAGGTCGCCCGAGAGGTGCAGCGGGTGTTGCAGCGCTACAAGGATCTCCAGGACATCATCGCCATCCTGGGTATTGACGAGCTCTCCGATGAGGACAAGCTGACGGTGGCGCGAGCGCGCAAGATCCAGCGTTTCCTGACGCAGCCGATGTTCGTCGCGGCTCAGTTCACCGGTCGGGAGGGTCGCTACGTGCCCATCCGGGAGACGGTGCGTGGCTTCAAGGAGATCCTGGAGGGGAAGCACGACGATCTGCCCGAGCAGGCGTTCTACATGGCGGGCACGATCGATGAGGTCGTCGAGAACGCGAAGCGGCTCCAGCAGGAGGGAGAGGCATAGCCGGGTCAGGGGACGTGTATGGCTACCTTGCATTGTGAGGTCGTGACTGCTGAGCGCGTCGTCTACTCCGGGGAGGCGGATATGGTCATCGCGCCCGGCGTGGAGGGCGAGATGGGGATCCTGCCGAACCACGCGCCGTTGATGACGGCGCTCACCTATGGCGAGCTGGTCATCCGCAAGGAGGGCGAGGAGGATGTCCTGATCGCCATCGGCGGCGGTTTCATGGAGGTGAACGGGAATCGGGTGACCATTCTGGCCGACTCGGCCGAGCGGGCGGAGGAGATCGACATCTCCCGCGCGGAGGCGGCGCGTCGTCGGGCGGAGGAGCGGCTGCGGCAGCGTCACCAGGAGAATATCGACTTCGCCCGGGCGGAGGCCGCCTTGCGGCGCTCGCTGGTTCGATTGCGTGTCGCCGAGAAGGTCCGCCGTCGCCGGGAGCGATCCACCTCGCCGCCGGGGGCACAACACTAGGGCTGGAGACGTATCGCCTCGGGCTCTTGCAACTATCCTGCGTTAAAGAGTGAACCGGTATGTTTGAAAAGCTCATCGGCATTGATCTGGGGACGGTGAACGTCCTGGTATACGTTCAGGGCCGTGGCATCATCATGCAGGAGCCGTCTGTTGTCGCGATCTCCACGCGGGACAATAAGATCGTAGCGGTCGGGCATGAGGCTCGTGATATGTTGGGGCGGTCTCCGGACTCCATCGAGGTGGCTCGTCCCCTGCGCAACGGCGTGGTGGCGGACTACGTGGTCACCGAGGCCATGCTGCGGTATTTCATCCGCAAGGTGTGCGGCCGTAACCCGCTGTTCAAGCCGCGCGTGATGGTGAGCACGCCCAAGGGGGTCACCAGCGTGGAGGCCAGGGCCGTGCGGGATGCGGCCCTGGAGGCGGGCGCGCGTGAGGCGCACCTGATCCCGGAGCCGCTGGCGGCCGCGTTTGGGGCCGGGCTGCCCATCGGCACGCCCACCGGCAACATGGTCGTCGATGTCGGCGGGGGCACGACCGAGGCGGCCGTGGTATCCATGTATGACATCGTGGTGTGGAGTTCGGTGCGCGTGGGCGGCAACCGCATCGATGAGGCGATCCAGACCTACATCCGCAAGAAGTACAATCTGATGATCGGCGAGCAGACGGCCGAGGAGATCAAGATCAAGATCGGCAGCGCCCTGCCCATCGACCCCGATCTCTCCCTGGAGGTCAAGGGACGAGACCAGGTGTCGGGTTTGCCCAAGACCATCGGGATCACGGCCGGAGAGGTGACGGAGGCCATCGCCGAGCCGTTGAACGCGATCGTGAGCACGGTGCGGGCGACGCTGGAGAAGACGCCGCCGGAGTTGGCGGCCGACATCATCGATCGTGGCATGGTGTTGACGGGGGGCAGCGCTCAGCTGCGGTACCTCGATCAGTTGCTGACGCAGGAGACGGGCGTGCCGTGTTACATCGCGGAGAATCCGATGGCCTGCGTGGCGTTGGGGGCCGGCCGGGCGCTGGAGAATTACGATTTGATGCGGCGTAGCCTGCCGCAGGTGTGATGAGGCCGGATCGCCCTGCAGGAGCGTGATCGGAGAGCGGGGATTTCCTCCCCCGCTCTCTTTTCTTTAACCCTTGTGCATCATTCACCGCGTGTGACGACCACCGGGATGCGGGTGGTCTGATCGGGCTGTTCCAGCACGATCTCCGTCTCCAGGACGTCGTTCGCGGGCAGCGCCTCCTCCCGGATCGCCAGCTCGACCCGAGCTCCCCTCCCTCGCTTCACGACCAGCCGATCCCGGTTGACGCGCAGCCACTCCGCCTGTGGATGAACCGTCACGGAGATCGGCGCGTAGCCCGTGTTCTTCAGCCGCAGGATAGGCGGTGTTTCTCCCAATGTCCATGTCAGCCGGCTGGATCCTACCACCAGCTGCCCGCTGAGCTGGATCTTGATGCGGATGTCCACCTGCTCCTGTCCCGCGTTGCTGATGACTTCCAGGGCCCCCTCGATGACGTTCTCCCCTTCGCGCAGGCCCTCCGGCGTGGCCCTCACCGTGATGGGTTGTTGGCCGCCGGTGGGGATCTGGAAGGTGTCGGGCTCCACCGTCAGCCAGGGGACGGAGGCCCGGATCGTGCCCGAGAGCTCGCCTACCCCGCGATTGAACAGGCTGAGGATGTCCTCCACCGGGACGTAGTTCGCGCTGGTGCCCAGGTCCAGCAGCGGGGGCGTCACCCACAGCTGAGGACGTGCGATGGCCACGGCGCCCTGGACGGTTCGCTCGCCCGCGTTGCTCTCGATGATCAGGGCCATCTGCGCCTCGTCCTGATCCGCGGGGACGGCCAGCCCGTAAGCATACAGGTGCACCTGGGACGTCTCACCCGGCGGGGTGGTCCCCTGGGGCATCGTCACCTCCAGCCAGAGCGCCTCGCTGGAGAGGGACCAGGCCAGCGGGGCTGTGCCCGGGTTGCTGATATACAGGGTCAGCTCTCCGACCCCCTCCCGGGGGATCACACCGAAGTTCAGGAACTCCGGCTCTACCTGCATCTCGGGTTTGTACACCAGGAGCGAGATCGGGACGTCTCGCGCCCCGGCGTTGCTCTCGATGTGGATGCCCGGGGCCGCCTGCCAGTCTCCGCCCTGCAGCATCTCCTCGGTGCGTGCCTCGACGACGACGCGCGCGGATTTCCCCGGCGCGCACTCGATCTCGGTGGGCTCCAGGTGGAGCCAGGGGAGGAGCGCCTTCAGGTTGGCCCTTAGTGGGATCGTGCCCTGGTTGGATATCCGCAGGCTGCCGCGGCGCACCTCGCCCCACTCCGCTTCGCCCAGATCCAGGGAGATCGGTTTGACCTGCAGCACGGGGGCCAGGATCTCCACGGAGGTGGCCAGGATCTTGCGCCCGGCGTTGCTCTCGATGACCAGCGCCTCACCCAGGGCGGTGACCCCGGCTGGGAGCCCCTCCAGATGGGCGTGTACGCGAATGGATTGCGACTCGCCGGGCGCGCAGGAGAAGCGTTCCGGCGATACGTCGATCCAGTCGCAGCGGGACAGCAGGCGTCCCTCCAGCGGCGCCGTGCCCGAGTTCGTGATGGTGAGGGTGATCTCCGCCTCCGATCCTCGCTCCCGCGCACCCCACGCCAGCTTCTCTGGCGCGAGGACCATTTCCGGCTCGGCCCAGCGCCAGCGCACGGAGAGCCGGGCCTGCCCATAGTCGCTGTCCACCACCAGCACGTCGGCGGCCTCCTCGACGCCCGGCGGGGCCAGATCCCCATGGAACCTCACGTGGATCTTTTGCCCTTCCTCCGCGCCGATTTGAAACTGGCGAGGGGTGACCGAGAGCCAGGTGACCGTGCTCCTCACCGCCCCCTGGATCTCGCCGCCCCCCTGATTGGCGATCACGATCTCGGCCTGGGCTTCCTGCCCGTGTCGGACCTGCCCGAAGTCGATCGATGTCGGCTGGACGGCCAGAGAGGGCACGATCAGGCTGGCCAGGGCCGGGATCCAGGTCGCTCCCCGGTTCGTGATGATGCGCAGCGCCCGGGGGGCGCGCTCCCCTTCCAATGGGAGCTGTTTGCCGTGGGCCACGACGATCACACGCGCCTCCTCGCCGGGCCGACAGCTGAAGCGGGCGTCTCGCACCTCCAGCCAGGGCAACGTGCTTTCCACCTCGCCCACGAGCACGCCCTGTCCCGTGTTCCGGATGCGCAAAGCTGTGCGTTTGGCCACGCGGCGGGTCAGCCCGCCGAAGGTGAACCGCTGTGGGCGGACGATGAACTCCGGATCGGGCGGCGTGGCCTTGATCTCCGCCAGCCAGCGGGCGAAGAGAACCTGGCGTCCCAGCGCGTCCTCCATCTCTCCCCGGTCGAGTAGCTCTTCCGCCCTCTCCAGGGCGGCCTGGATCTGCTGCGCGATGTGATCCTGCTCGCCCTCCGCCAGCCGGGCGATCTCACGTTGCAGCTGGTCCAGGGTTTGCCCCCCGTAGAACCGTCGCACGGCGCGCAGCCAATCGCTTCGGGCCTGCTCCGCCAGATGGGATCGCAGGTCGGCCCAGGGATCCAGGGTCGGGTGCGCGACGATGGCGCTCGCGGCTGGCCGGGTTGGCGCGGCGAAGGAGGAGGGCTCGATGGGCTCCTGCGGGGCTTCCTCCTTTGGACGGGACGGGACGCCGGGCGCCGCCTTCGCCAGGGCGCGTCGCATGGCCTGGGCGGAGGGGAAGCGACGTTCGGGCGCGCGTTGGCGCGCCCGGCGGATGATCTGGGCCAGGGCCGGTGGCAATTCGTTCAGCCGGATGGGCGGCTGATTGGGAGCCTGTCGGGTGAGCATGTGGTAGAGCAGGCCGCCCAGCGCATAGAGATCGCTGCGGGCGTCGGCCTCCCATCGCTCTCGTTGCTCCGGCGCGGCGTACCCTGGGCTGCCGCGATAGCGTGGAGGGCCCTGGTCCCATGGGGTGAACCACGCGCTCAGCCCGAAGTCGATCAGCTTGACCCGGCCCTCCGTGGTGATCATCACATGCCTGGGGTTCAGGTCGCCGAAGATGAGCGGTGGCGTCTGGCCGTGGAGGAAGGCCAGCGCGTCGCAGATTTGCAGCGCCCAGGCCACCGCGGTAAGTTCGTCGATCTCCATTCGGGGATCCGCGATCAGGCGTCGCAGGCTGTGCCCGCGTACCCACTCCATGACCAGGTACGAGCGGCCGGCCTGGATGAACATGTCCTGGATGCGGGCCAGACGTGGATGGCGCACCTGGGCCCAGCGGGCCGCCTCCGCGTGGAACGATCGCTGCGCCTCGTCGCGCTCGAAGTCGTCGGGCAGGCGGCGCGGATGGAACTCCTTGATCACGCAGCGCCTTCCCAGAGCCTGATCACGCGCCAGATAGACGGCGGTGGCATGCCCGCGCTTCAGCCGTTTTTCGATGGTGTAGCGCCCTTGCAGGGTCGTCGGCGCGCCGAAAAGCTCCTCAAAGGAGAGGGGATCCGTGAGGCGAGAGCCGCATTGTGGGCAGCGCTGGGCGCCCGGGCGGACGGGCGCGCCGCAGCGTGGGCATCGCGTTTGCAGCGGGAGCCCACAGGATAGACAGAAGTCCGTGGGATAGGGCTGATCGGCGCCGCATTTAGGGCATGTGGTGGCCATGGTCATCACCTTATCTTCTCCAGACGCAAACCGCCAGCCCGAAGGCCGGCGGTGGCTTGCGGATGCTTCCCGACCGGACGGTTAACACATTCTCTCTCTCCGTTTGTGCTCACGCACCGGCTGTTGATCGCGCTGTGCGCAACCGTGATGATGTGAAAAAGGATGCGACAAACACCCTCGCGCCCTCAGGTCCTCCCTGGAGGCGCTTGCCCCTCGGAGGTGTCCCTGATTCGCCCCTTGCCGCTCCCGGCGATCTCCGGTGGCCGGAACGCGCGAAGGTGCCTGGAGCCCTCTACTGGACGATGGTGGCGCGCTGGATCTCCGGATCCGTGAAGATGTCCGCCTCGTCCCGGCTGCGGGTGGAGAACTCGGATACCACCGCTCCTTCATCCCCGGCCTGGAACCAATGGAGCGTGTCCGGGGGCAGCGTGTACTGGTCACCGGGGTTCAGCACGATCTCGTGCCAGACGGTGTAGGTGTGCTCCCGACCCTTGGGTGGACGCGCTTTGGGATTGGGTGTGGGCTCCCCAGGGACGTAGAGGAACACCTGCCCCCAGCGGCAGCGGAAGGTCTCCTCCTTCCCAGGCTCTCCTTCCACCGGCGGATGCCGATGCTCGGGGCACGTCTGCCGTGGGAATAGCACCAGCTCTTTGGCACACACCCGATCGGTGTTCACATACACCACCAGTTGCAAACCGGTGTGTTCCAGGTCTCCCAGCCCGAAGTCCGCCACCTCAATGTGGGCCTCCTCCTCCGGGGTGATCACGATGCCCGCACGATCCAGGTATTCCTTTGCCCGCTTCTGCGCGGCGCGATATTCCTCACGCGAGATCATGGTCTCCTCCTACTGGTCTCCCCGGGATTCCATCTCCTGAATGAACGCCCACGTCTCCTCCATGTCACGCACGCCGCTGGTCGCCCCGATGGCGGTTACGCACATCGCGCCCACGGCGTTGGCAAAGCGCGCCGTCCGCTCCAGGTCCCAGCCCTGCACGAGCCCTGCGAGGAAGCCCGCTGCGAAGCAATCGCCTGCCCCGGTGGTGTCCACCGGCTGCACCGGGTAGACGGGCAGTCGAACCGTCTGCTCGCCGTCTGTCACGTAGCAGCCCGCCTCTCCCATCTTCAAGGCCACGATCTGGATGCCGTAATCCAGGAAGAATCGAGCGACATCGGCCGGGTCCTCGCGATCGGCGATCAAACGCGCCTCTTCAAAGCTGGGCACGAAGTAGTCGATGTGGGGGAGACACGGCTCGATCAGGCGCAGCCAGCGCCCCGTGGCGTCCCACGCCGTGTCCAGCGAGGTTGCCACCCCGAGCCGATGGGCGGCCTCCAGCACCGCCGCGGCGTCGGGGCCATCGAATTTGGACATCAGGTTGTGCCCGGCGATGTGCAGGATGCGCCCCTGTTTCACCACGTCCAGGTCGACGTCCGCTTGACGCAGTTCCGCGTTCGCCCCGAGGTAATGGATGAAGCTGCGTTCCCCGTCGGGGCCGATCATCACCATGGTCGCCGAGGTGTTGGCCACCTGATCTCGCACGACGCCCGTCGTGTCGATCCCGTGGTCCTGGAGCGTGTGGATGATGTAATCGCCGAATCCGTCCACGCCGACCTTTCCCATGACCGCGGTGCGGATGCCCAGCTTGGCCAGGGCGATGCCGGTGTTCACCGCGCATCCGCCCGTGTGCAGCTCCATCCGGTCCACCAGGTCCAGTTTGCCGCGCTCCGGCAGACGGCGGACCGGCCGGGCCAGCACGTCGGCTACCATGATGCCCAGACAGATCACATCAAAGGGTCGCCTCTCCTGTGCCGCTTCCACGATCGTCCCCTCCCGTGTCGTCTGTGGGCTCCCTTGCTGAAGAGGGCGCGTTGGGAGACACTGGATGATGTGCGGTGGATTTGCCCGACGGCGGAACGGCGCGGGGCAAACGAGGGTTCATCACCACCGCCCGACATTTTACCCCAAAACCGTGAATTTGGTAAGGATGGCGGCGCCTGGGGTCAGGGCTTTTTCAAAGTCAGTGATGGAAATCGGGATGGTAGGAACACCCCGCGTGTCGCCCGACGCAAGACATTCCCCTGATCATCGACCGAGAGAAAACGGCCCTCATCCCCCAAACCCCCTTCTCCCGAGCCCGGGGAAGGGGGCTCAACGGTGGGTGGGGTACGTCTGGCCACGTCGTGTGCTGGGGGAAACCGAGAAGATGCGTATACAGACACGACACCTTGCCTCGTCCCTGCAGGCGCACAGAAGCAACGGCACCCAGACACACTCTTAGCATCTCTCTATGGTAAGAAAAGGCATGTTAAGCACACATACAACGCTTACATGTAATATCCATGGGTAACCGTCACTTCCCGAGAGTTGTCAAAATATCGTAAAGTGCATTATAATGTTTTAACATCACGAGCAAGCAGGAGGTACACACATGGTCGAGTTTCGGAAGCTTGATAAGGAGACAACAGCCGCCCTCTTCGAAAAACCAAAGCGAAGCAAGGTTGCCGAAGAACGGGCAAGGATCCGGGAAGAATACAAGCAATATCTATCTCAACTCGAGGTAGGCGAAGGGGGAGAATTGGTACTGGGCGAAAACGAGAAAAAGGTCACGGTCAGGAATCGACTCAATCGTGCGGCGAAAGAGCTCGGCATCACCCTGGAATACAAGCGCACTCGAGATCCCGTCGTCAGGTTTCGCGTCGTATCGAAGTGAAGTGAACGACATCCCTATCGGATCATAAGGGCCATAAAAGCCCCTTCTCGGCATAGCAATCGAAATGGGGACGACGATCGTCCCGCGACGAACGACGAAATCCCCAGGATTCCGCTCACGCCCTCACGAGGAAGAGAGGTCCCCGCTCCCCGCCAGGATAGCCGGAGCCAGGTGAGCGCCGCAGGTATCCCATCATGGGGCATACGGCTTCATGCCCACCCCCCTCCAGCGCACGTTGACGCTCTCCCGATCATTGGCAGATCCTTTCGCCAGGGAATCGCGTCGCGCCCCGATCTCCATCTCCTGGACGCCCATCCTTTGGCGGGTTCCTCTCCTCCAGTTGTCTTTGTCCTCTACTCGTGCTATCATGCGCTCGCCTTTCAAAACTCAACCCATTCCATTTTCCATCCACGAGACCGGCGCAGCACATCGAAGCGCAGGCCGTGGGAAGGGGCTTGCCCTTGCTCCGCCTGCAAGCGGGGAATCCCTCCTGGCGCGTCTCCCTAGAGACCGGGGGACAAGCTTCCCCCACGACCATGGCTGCGTGCAACGCCATTACGAGACCAAGGAGTCTGGCATATGCAGAGATGGACACCCGAACTCGAAAACCTGTGCGTGAATACGATCCGTACCCTGGCCATAGACGCCGTTCAGAAGGCGAATTCCGGCCACCCCGGCATGCCCATGGGAATGGCCGACGCGGCATTCGTCCTGTGGGTCAAATTCCTGCGCCACAACCCCAGGAATCCGCAATGGGTGAACCGGGATCGCTTCATCCTCTCGGCCGGGCATGGCTCTATGCTGCTCTATAGCCTGCTCCACCTCACCGGCTACGACCTCCCCCTGGAGGAGCTGAAGCGCTTTCGCCAGTGGGAGAGCAAGACGCCCGGCCACCCCGAATACGGCCTGACGCCGGGCGTGGAGACCACCACCGGGCCACTGGGCCAGGGCTTCGCCAACGGGGTCGGTATGGCGCTGGCCGAGCGACTGCTGGCCACCCGATTCAACCGCCCCGGGTTCGACATCGTCGATCACTACACATACGCCATCGTCAGCGACGGCGACCTGATGGAGGGGATCTCCCACGAGGCGGCCGCGCTGGCAGGGCACCTCCGACTGGGCAAGATCATCTATCTGTACGACGACAACGGGATCTCCATTGACGGCCCCACCAGCCTGGCGTACAGCGACGACGTGGCCAAGCGGTTCGAGGCCTACCACTGGCACGTGCAGCGGGTGGATGGACACGATCGTAAGGCGGTCGAGGAGGCGATCCGGGCCGCCCAGGAGGAGACGGAGCGCCCCTCCCTCATCATGTGTCGCACCCACATCGCCTACGGCAGCCCCAACAAGCAGGACACCGCCGCATCCCACGGCGCCCCCCTTGGCGAGGAGGAGGTCAAGCTGACTAAGCGCAATCTGGGGTGGCCGGAGGATGCGGAGTTCTACATCCCCGAGGAGGCGCTGGCCGTCTTCCGCCAGGCCGTGGACGAGGGAGCTCAGCGGGAGCAGGCATGGAATGAGCTGTTCGCCCGCTATAAGGCGGAGCATCCTGATCTGGCCGCCGAGTTTGAGCGCGTGATGGCAGGCGAGCTGCCCGAGGGCTGGGACGCCGACCTGCCCGCTTTCTCCGCCGGGGATCCGGACATCGCCACCCGGGCGGCCTCTGGAGCGGCCCTCAACGCGCTGGTCCCCGCCATCCCGGAGCTGATCGGTGGCTCCGCCGATCTCACACCGTCGAACAACACGCGCGCCAAGGGGATGCAGGAGGTCAAGCCCGGCGACTTCAGCGGCCGCTACATTCACTTCGGCGTGCGAGAGCACGGCATGGGCAGCCTCCTCAACGGCATCGCGCTTCACGGCGGGCTGATCCCCTACGGCGGCACGTTCATGGTCTTCTCCGACTACATGCGTCCCCCCGTACGCCTGGCGGCCATGATGGGGATACGCGTGATCTTCATCTTCACCCACGATTCCATCTTCGTCGGCGAGGATGGCCCCACCCACCAGCCCGTGGAGCACTTGGCCGCGCTGCGCTCCATCCCCAACCTGGTGGTCATCCGCCCGGCCGACGCCAACGAGACGGTGGAGGCGTGGAAGGTCGCGCTGACCCGCAGCGGCCCCACCGCGCTGGCCCTCACGCGCCAGAAGCTGCCCATCCTGGACCGTTCCCAACTGGCCCCCGCCACCGAGTTGCGCAAGGGCGGCTACACCCTGGTCGACGCGCCCAACGGCCAGCCGGACGTGATCCTGATCGCTACCGGATCCGAGGTGGCGCTGGCGTTGCAGGCCCGTGATCTGCTGGCCGCCGACGGGATCCAGGCCCGCGTCGTGAACCTGCCGAGCTGGGAGCTGTTCGAGGAACAGCCACAGAGCTATCGGGATGAGGTGCTTCCGCCGGACATCACCCGACGGGTAGGCGTGGAGGCGGCCGTGCGTCTGGGATGGGACCGCTACATCGGGCCCGAGGGGATCTTCATCGGACTGGACCGCTTCGGCGCCTCCGCCCCGTACAAGATCCTGGCGGAGAAGCTCGGGTTCACACCCGAACGCGTGGCCGAGGCCGCTCGATCGCTGATGAGATAGAAGCTCCTTTCCTGCCTTTGGCCTGCTACGCCCGGTCCCGAAGGTGATCCATGTCGGGACCAGGCAGGCAAGAGGCAGAAAGAAAGGGGTCCTCTAGCCCACCTAGGGAATCCAAAACCCGGCATCTGGCAGATGCCGGGTTTCTTCGTCTGCACGAACACACGAAAAGGCGCTCACTCCGTCTGAGCCAGGATCGGCGCCAGCGCTGATTCGATGGCCGCCTCGTCCGTCACGTCACACGCCACGTCCGAGAACAGGTACCATCGCTCGACATGGGTGACCGAAGCTCCCGGCTCCAGCCAGACCAGCGGCCCCAACGTCTCCAGCTCCAGGAAACGCTCGTTGGTGTAGCACTCCACCGTACAGCCGTTGTCCGGATAGGTCGCCCCGGGCTGATAGTCGAATCGCTTGAGGAAGAGCTGTCCGTCATTCCAATAGGCGCACCAGCCGTCCGTCGCGCTGATGCCGAACTTCGTCGGGCCCGCCCCGTTCGGATCCTGCCGCAAGGTCACGAACTTGGTGCCCCAGTGCCAGCGAGGGTCGGCCATGTCCGTATACGGCCACAACATGATCGTCCGGTTGGGCAGCAACGCCGTGGGATCCGGCGCCTGCGGCTGCGGGACGATCGCCACGCCGTTGAGGGCCATCACGCTCAGCGCCCATGGGGCGATCTGGATCGTCCACAGCCCCTCGTTGCGCAACGTATGGGTGACCTCGAACCGCCCGGAGGCCAGGGACACAGTCAGGGTCTTCTGGATATATGTGGTCTTCTCCAGGGGCGGGATCAGGATCAGGGTATCCCCATCGGCCTTCACGGTCACCGGCTCGTTGTCCGGGTAATAGGAGCGCGGCATGGCCTCGGGTGCGTGCCAGAAGCGATGCCCGCCGTACAGATGCCACTCATCGCCCCCGGTGAGCCCCATCTCCTCCTCCAGCCCGCCAAAGAGGTTCGCTCCCCCCACAAAGGCCAACCGCACGATACGAGGGCCTACATCGCTGGTGGCCACCACCTCGATCCGGCCATCGGTCAGCCGATAGCAATTCGGCCAGCCGGCGTACTCCACGCGTTCGATCATCCTTCGCCTCCTTCGTATCCCGAGCGCATCGCTCCGGGAACCCTATTTTTCCGGCCTGTACCTGCCTTTCTCGGCCCTTTCCGCAGGACTCAGGCCGAGGCCAGGCAGGTCGAGGGCAAAAGAAGGGCTTTTTCCGGAGAGGCTTCGCCCCTCCGGGCCTCCCCCCACAGCAGAAGCAACAGCATCTTTCAGACACACTCTGAGCGACAGGTGTCTGAGGACATCCTCAGCTGCGTGCCCCACTCCAGCTCGCACCTGCCCCTCTCGGCCCTTCCCGAAGGACCCAGGCCGAGGCCGGGCAGGTCAAAGGCGAGAGATGGGCCTCTTCCGAAGGGGCTTCGCCCCCCCGGGCCTCCCCATGACAGGAGCAACAGGATCGCTCAGGCACGCTTTTAGACGAAACGGCCGGCGCGCATGCCGCCCTGCGCATTATAGCAAACGCCCCAGGGCAACTCAAGGCCGGGTCAGCGAACTTCCTCTCTCCCGGCCGCCTTCCCTCGATCCTGGGAGCAGGCGGCTCAACCACGAGTTGATTGCGGCGGCGCAGCCGCTTTGCCCCCAGCCGAGTTCTCACATAGAATGGGCGAGGGAATCCACCCCGAGCACACCGGAACCTGGAGCTACCCAGGTCCGTTCCTTTCTGAGGGAGAGCGATCGTGCGCGTGACCATGGTCGGGCCGTTTGGAATGCGCACCCGGGGCACGATGTGGCGCCGCGCCGCACCGATCGCTCGCGCCCTGGCCCGGCGCGACCATCAGGTTACCGTGGTCGTGCCCCCCTGGGACAGCCCCAGGGACGCGGGCCGGATCTGGGAGGACGACGGCGTGCGCATTGTGAACACGCCCATCGGCCATCCGGCCCGGATCCTGGGCTGGATGCTGTGGGAGGTGCTCGACGGCCATCCCGACGTGGTGCACATCTTCAAGCCCAAGGCATACGCCGGCTTCGTCCTCCAGCTCCTGTGGCACGCCCGGCAGCTCGGCCTGTGGCATGGGCGACTGATCCTGGACGCGGACGATTGGGAGGGATCGGGAGGATGGAACGAGCGCCTGGGCTATCCGGCCCCGGCGCGCTGGCTGTTCGCCTGGCAAGAGCGCTGGGGATTCCGGCACGCCGACGCGCTGACCGTCGCATCGAAGTGGCTGGCGGCTCAAGCCCACGCACTGGGAGCCCAGCGCGTGGCCCACGTGCCCAACGGCGTGGACCCGGCCATGTATTCGAAGCGGCCGAGCCGCGCGCCCGATGAGCCCACAGCACTCCTGCTCACCCGGTTCGTGGAGTTCACGCCCGCCCAGCTGGTGGACATCTGGAGTCCCGTGCACGCCCGGCTGCCCACAGCGCGCCTCATCGTGGCCGGGGACACGACCGGGGACCCGGGCAGGATCGCCAGGCGCATGATGGCTGCCGCACTGCCCCGGGCGCACGTCCAATGGCGAGGCCTCGTCCCCTTCGCCGATATCCCATCGCTGTGCGCCCAGGCAGACGTGGCACTCTTCCCGGCCGGGGCCCACCGGATCAATCGGGCCAAATGCCCGGCGCGCCTGGCGGATGTGATGGCCGCCGGGCTGGCCGTCGTGGCCGCCCGGATCGGGGAACATGAGACATACGTGCGCCACGGGGAGACCGGACTACTCGTCCCGCCGGGGGACGACCAAGCGCTGGCCGATGCCGCGATCGCCCTCCTGCGGGATCGCCCGCAGGCCCAGCGCATGGGAGAGGCCGGCCGGCGGCGCATGATGACGCGCTTCACGTGGGAACGGCTGGTGGAAACCGTGGAAGATATCTACAATGGCGCGAAGAGACGCCACCAAGCGAGACCCATTGCCCTGCCTGACGGCGAGGGGATCCAGGAGAGGTAAAGGCGACAGCGTCCAGCCCTAATCCATCATGAGCACGCCCGATATCCACACACGAGGAGACACGAACGCGATGACGACCTATCCATCCCGCATACGTCGATGGCTATCCAGCAAGTGGGGGCATTGGCTTCCCCCCATCGCCTGGATGGGAGTGATCTTTCTGCTTTCCTCCAGGCCGGATCTGCCCAACCTGACTCCCGGCCTCCCCGATCTGCAGAACGTGCTTGCCCACATGACCGAGTACGGCATCCTGGCCTACCTGCTGGCCCGCGCCCTCGACTATGGCCGTTATGTCAACAGAACGCACCTATGGACGATCGGGGTCGTCATGCTGTACGCGGCCAGCGACGAATGGCATCAGAAATTCGTGCCCGGCCGCCACGCGGACCCGGTCGACTGGGTTGTGGATGTCACGGGAGCGTTGCTGGTTCTGGGTCTGCGCCATTGGTGGATACGTCGGCAAAGGACGACCAATCGACGCCCGGCACCGGCCGAATCAGGATATCCCCAAACAACTGAGGCTGCTCGACGACGATCCTCTGACGCTTGATCAGCTCCAGGACGGCCAACAGCGTCACGGCGACCTCCACGCGATGGGTCGCACGATCCAACAGATCCCGGAAGCGCACGACGGAGCGCTCCCGCAATAGCCGCCCGGCGAGCATGATCTTGTCGTGGATGGTGATGGTCAACGGCTGGACGACGGGATCGGCCGGAGCGGGGGGTTTCTCCGCCAACACCTCCTGCATGGCGATCAGGAGGTCTTGCAGGGAGACGTTCCCCAGGTCCAGTCGCCGCTCCACGACGGGGGCCGAAGCCACCCGCACATACGCCCGCAGGCCCTGTCGCTCCCGATCCCGCAGCTGCTCGGCCACCATCTTGAAGCACTTGTACTCCCGCAGCTGACGCGCCAGCGCCTCGCCCGGATCCTCCTCTTCCTCCTCATCCTCCGGAACCTCCGGCCTGGGGAGCAAAAAGCGAGACTTGATCAGGATCAATCGCGCTGCGATCACGAGGAAATCGGCCAGCACCCCGGCCTCCAGCTCCTCCAGGCGCGAGAGGTAATCCAGGTATTGCTCCGTCACCTGGGCCAGCGAGACAGCCGAGATGTCCAGCTCCTCCCGCTCGATCAGGTGGAGGAGCAGGTCCAAAGGCCCGTGAAACACGGGCAGCTCGATCTCATAAGACGGCAGGTTCCAGACAGGCGGCATGATGTCTACGCCCCCGGGCCGAAAGGATGTGGGATCGTCATACGTCAAAGGTCCGGAAGCGACGTCCGGAGGCGACCAGTTCATCCAACATGGCCTTGGTCTCCTCCTCGTTGGCGCCGGCCAACCGCTCGACCTTGCAGCCGGCCAGCCGCAGGCGCTCCTCATCCTGCCAGGAGACGCCCGCCACCCCGCCCACGATGGTGACGTACTCGGCCTGCATGGCGTCCTCCACCAGGAAGCCGCAGGTCGGCCGGAAGTGCCGGATGTAATTCTGGGCGTTCACCCAGTCCGCCTTCGCCCAGTAATCCGGGCTGCGCCACCAGAACAACATGTAATGCCCGATGGTCTTCTGCGCGCTCAGCTGCCCGGCCTGCACCGCCTGAATGCGCCGCACCAGCATCTCCCGCCAGTGCGCCCCGTCCGCCCACTGATCTCCCGGGCAGGCCGTGTTCTGATCCGGCATCTCCTTGTGGCCCCGTACCCACTCCAGCGGAATGTCCAGCTCCTGCATCAGCCAGGCGATCAGATGCCCGCCCCGCTCGATCTGGGCGGGCGTCGGCGTCACCTCCGTGAAATCCCCGGCGAAGGCCACCCCGACGCTGTATCGGTTCTGCCCCTTTACGTGCGCCGACACCGTCTCCAACCAGTTGGTCTGCTCGATGGTGCCGTCCGGATTGATGAAGAAGTGATATCCGATGCCCGGCCAGCCGTTGAGCTCCACGTGCGCCTTGGCCACCTGATAGGCGTTGATGCCGGGCGAGACGGCCGTATGGTGCACGACGATGGCGGTGATCTCCGAGCGATCTCGCGTGTCATAGACGTTCTCGGGATCGTCGCTCTTGGGCAGCTCGTCCACGATGACCCGGAAGGCGGGCTTGGGGATCGGCCCCGACGAGATCTCGTTCAGGCGCCGACGCAGGGCCTCCACCTCGCGCTCCAGCTCCTCAACCCGAGCCTCGGCGCGTTCAGCTCGCTGCTCCGCCTCCGCCAGCGCCTCTCGGAGCTGGGCCAGCTCCTCTTCCAGTTCTGAAGGGGGCGCAGAGGGGTATCGCAGCTCGCGCACCTTCTGGAGGAGCGTATCCTTCCAGCGCGCCCCGTCCAGCCATTGATCCCCGGGCGACTGAGTGGAGATCAGCTCGGACAGGCCCACGATCGATGCCTCGGGGAGATGTAGCTCCTGCAAGAGCCAGGCGCTCAGCCAGGCGGCCGCCTCCAATTGCTTTGACGAGGGCACATCGCCCATGAAGTTCCCGGCGATATAGATGTTCACGCCCTCCACCGACCAGGTCTGCTGCCCGTCCACCACCTCGTCCAGCGGCTCCGTCTGCAGGATCCGGCCATCTCCCGTGATCAGGAACTGGCCGGCGAAGCCCGGCAACCCCCGCTGACGGTGCTCGGAGGCCAGCTGCTCCACCGGGACCGAAGGCGACGTGGCGGTATGATTGAACACCAGGTACCGGATCCGATCCAGCGAGCGCTTCGTGAAGCCGTCCGGATCTCGATCGAGCTGATCGACGACGTCGGTGATCTCCGGCCGGGGGACCTGAGCGACCGGTAGCCCCTGCTCCAGCTGATGGCGCAGCCGCTCGATCTCCTGGGTCAGCTCATCGATGCGTTGCTTCAGCTCCTGGACCTGCTGACGAGCCTGGTATGCCTCGCTGCCGGCCGGCCGCAGCCGAATCTGCCCGTCGACCAGCTCCAGGATCATGTATTCAAAGTACTGGGTCTCATATCCCGTTTGCTCATCGGTGAACTGCGGGGATACGGGCATCCCCACCACATCCACGCCTTTCTCACGGAGGAAGGCCAGGAAGGGGCCGCGTACCCACTGCCCCGTCTCCTCGAAGTACTCCTCATCCAGGGGCGTCACCTTCACCTCGACTTTCAGCGGGTCGCTGCCCTGATCCCGGAACCAGGTCACCCCCTCCTCCACCAGGTCCCACTCCAACGAGAAGGTACCTCGCTGGGGAGGAGCCGCCACCTTCGCCGTCACCTCGACGATCTCCCCGGAGGCCACATCCCTGGGCAGCTCGCTGCGGAAATCATGTTCGGGCGGCAGCAGCACCAACTGGCCGTCCGAGTCGAACCAATGGAAGCCGACGTGCACGGGATTGGCCCCGTCGTGCCGCCAGGTGCGAGATCCCTGATTCTGAAGGCGCAGGTGAACCGTGTAGACCTGCCCCGTCCACATCTCCTCCGGCGTGTCGTGCGAGAGGAAGGCGACCCGATAGGGCTCCTGCACCGGCGCCTCTCGCCAACGATAGTCGTTGTCCAGCGCCATCAGGAAGTCCTCGATCACCTTCTGCTTCCCCTCGATCACCCACTGATCCCGGGGCGGCCACCGGTACAACGCCAGCAAACGGATCTGCTGGTGTCCCGGCTGCTGGTTCCACCAGTTGATCTCCGCGTACGCGTTCCGGACCCACCCGCTGTTCACATCGGCCCACGGCACGTTCTGGTCCGTCTCCGTGATGTACACGGGCAGATGCCGCATCGACGCGGGGATGGCGTTCATGAAATCGCGGTACGCGTAGAAGTTGTAGTACCGGTTCTCGAACGGCGGCCCCATCCTCGCCTCGCTGTAGATCAGGTTCGGATCGGAGCCATGGGTGTAGGTATGCAGGGTGATGCCGTCACATTCGTCCGGCCCCAACAGCCGCAGCACATCCTCCAGGTAGACGACCCAGTCGCCGCTCTCGTTGCCGGGATAGGCGGTCGCGTTGTTCCACGGGGCCGGGCCCGCCACACATACTTGATCCTGCTCATGCCCCGGCACGCGCTTGATCGCCTCCCGGCACAGCCGGTAGCATCGCACGTAGAGTTGCGGCGTGATGATCTCGCCCGGGTTCACCACCCTCGGCGGGGAGACGCTGTAGTCGATCTGGACCCCCGGCCGCTCCACGGCGTGATTGGGCTCGTTGCCGATGATCCAGATGTGCGCGCCGCGCGAGGCCGCCACGAAGTTGGCACATCGCTGCGCGAATGCCTCATACTGGCTGGAATACGGGATCGTGCCGTTGGGCTCATAGCCATGATTCAGCCGGACGATGATCCCCAAATCCTGGTCGGACCACGGCCGATAGTCCCGCCCGGAGTGATTGTTGGGGTCCGCCCCCAGCTCCTCCGTGAACACGATCCAGCCGGGCTTTCCCTTGGCAAGCATGTACCGCTCGCCACCCTCCTCGTGGATTCCGAAGATATAAGGCGAATCACGCAAAGGTCGAGGCATAGCACGCTTCCTTTGTCAGTAGGAGATGGCAGCTCACCATAACATCCAGGATTATACATTAACCTTTCGCGACTGTCCATTGCTTGGTGCCATGACGACGCTCCATGGACAGATGGCCAACGCTCACCACAAGATGCCTTCCCCGAGCAGGTGAAGCGCCCGGCGAGACCGTGTCCCCCACAGAAGGGGCGTGCCCCCTTCGAACGCGAAGGGGCCGGCAGCGGTTCGCTGCCAGCCCCTATGGATACCTCGGCTATGCCTGATGCGGCTCAGGTCCCTCCGTTCACGCCTCGCCGGGATGGAGCAACGTGAGCAACCCCAGCATTCCCATGTTGGAAAAGAGCAGCGGCGCCAGGAAGGGAGCTCCTCGGATGAACCGTTCGGGCACGATGGCGTTCCCCCCCACCAGGTTCGCCTGGATATGCAGCACCGCGCCCACCACGCCGACCACGATGAGCAGCACCATGGCCCCGACGTATACCGACAGATCGGCCCGGGTGGGATGATCGATCGCTCCCACGGCCAAGGCCACGACGGTGGCGAACACGCCGGCCGCCGTCGGGACCCACAGCCACGGATTCTCAAAGCCGGTGCGGGCGTGATCCAACACACTGCTGATGACCGTCGCCAGCGTGCCCAGGCTCACCCAGAACATGTAAGCCCGGGTCTTGCTGTACGGCATGCGCAGGCGCCAGCCACGTGGCAGGATGAGCACGCCGCTATCCGGCGGATCCTCCACCCAGGCGGCGCTGATGCCCAAGATCCCCACCAGGGTGAAGGTCAGCGGGCCCAGGATGGGCGGCCCCCACACGAACAGGCTCAGGAAGACGCGCTGGCCCGGCGGGGCGTTCGGCAGGGCGATGCGCACCAGATGGAAGTAAGCGCCCAGGATCCCCACCACGATGCTGGCCAGCAGCGTCAACGTGGCGATCACCGTCGCCTGAGGCCGTCGACGCAGCGCGATGAGCCCAGCCAGCAGCAGCAGCACGCCGGCGACCGGGCCGAAGATGATGGGGATCCATTCATACGGGCGGATGGTTCCGCTGATCTTGTGCGCCAGATACGTATCGATGCCCAGGAAGATCTCGTTGATGGCCGCCATCAGCAGCATCCACTGATCGCGGGTGAAGAGCAGCCTCCGGGCACCTCGGAATATCGGGAAGACGGTCGCCAGATGGTACATAGCTACTGCCCTGCCTCCTGCAGCTTCTCCTCGGCCATCTCGCGCAGCTCGGCCAGATCGTTCAGGATCTCATAGACGCCATGCCACTGCACGTAGTCGGGGCCTTGCATCCAGACGCCGAACTTGGCCGTGCGTCCCCAGTGATGCCACAGGTTGAAGTAGGTGAAGTCGATCGGTTCGTCGAACGGCTCAGCCGTCAGCAGGCCACGCTCCTTGAGGGGTGCCACGATCTCGTTGCTCTCCTCCACCCAGGCGTTCACCGCCTCGGTGGCCCGGTCGGCCGCGTCGAAGAAGTCCTTGATGAAGTTCTCGTTGTGGCACTCCCGACACACGTTCTGCATGCGTGTCTGGTTATCCTGCCAGCTCGGCCGACGCTTGCTGATGGGGGCGAACAGGTACCAGGTCAGGCGATCGCCCACGTCATGCGTCGTGCCGCTGGCGCCGAAGCCGCTCATATGACACGTTGCACACGTCGGAGCCGGGAAGTCGCTCACCGTCAACGTGCCAGGCTCGGCATCCCAGTTCCAGCGGTCCCCACCGGTCATATAGGCGATCCCATGTGGCGACTCCTGGTAGATCTCCCACTGCGGATGATCTGGCCCGATGTGGCAGGCGTTGCACGTCTCCGGCTTGCGAGCCTGCTCCAGGCTGAACTCATGCCGCAGGTGGCACTTCTGACACTGGCCCACCGAGCCGTCGGCGGCCGGCTTGCCGATGTTATGGCAACTCTCACAGGCGAAGCGGGTGATGTCGGGGCCCTCCATGGCGTACAGGGCGTTCCGCATCCGATCGGGGTTGAAGCCGCCCTCCGGGACCGACTCATAGACCGAGAGCAGCTCGGGCGTCAAGTCCTCCGTGCCCGCGTAGGCGACATAGGCCGGAAGCCCATGACGGCTCTGGTTGAACTGGGCCACCTCCACGGAGTGACAGCGCTCGCAGATGGCCGTGGTGGGGCTGCCCAACACGTAGGTGCCCTCGTGCTCCTCCGCGCCGGGGTAGTCGGCCTCCACCTCATGGCAATCTCGACAGGTGATCTCGGCGGCGGCCATGGAGCTATAGCCATACTGCTCGATGATGCCTGGCGTCGTCCGACGGTGGCACGTCACACACTCGTCATCGCTTTCCGCCAGGGCGTTCACACGCTCGGGCTCTACCTGGGTGAGCGAGCCTCCCACGGTGACCGCGATGAGGGCCACGCCCAGCACGACGATCACCGCCACCAAACCGAGGATCAACACACGCGCAGAACGAAACCAACCGCCTTGTGTGTCTTGTCCCATTCGCCTCCTCCTGTATATAGGGTTGGATAGATCAAGGTAGATCCGACAGGGTCAAAAGATCGCCTGAGGAAAGAGAACGTGGGCGGATAGCCAAGGAGGATACATCCCCGTTAACGTCTCGTCATATCCCTCCTTTCGTCGACGTGGTGTGAAATAGCGAACAAGCCGAGGCGCTGCTATTATACTCAAAAACGAGAAATTTGTCTATTTTTTGAGCCTCAATGCGCAAGCCGCCACCAAAACCATCCAAAGCCGGCCAAATTCCGCTCACACGCTCATTCTATCCTCTTCTCGCCCCGATGCCTACATGACTTAAGTCCGGTCCCGCTGGCAAAACCCTGTCCCCTGAGAAGGCCCGGCAAGCCTCCCCCCTCCCGCATCCCTCGGAGGACCAAAAAAGGCGGGCTTGAACGGCCCGCCTCTTCCATACATCGCCCGCCCGGACTACTCCGACAGCGCTTTGATGATCTCCTGGCAGAACTCCGGCAGGTCGTCCGGGACCCGGCCGGTGATCACGTTGCCATCTCGCACGGCCGGGACGTCCACCCACTCCGCCCCGGCGTTGATCGAGTCGTCCCGCACGGCCGCATATCCGGTGGCCCGCCTTCCCTTCAGGATCCCCGCCGAGATCAGCACCCAGGGCCCATGGCAGATGGCGGCGATGATCTTGCCCTGCTCATGGCACGCACGCACCAGGTTTAACGTGGGCTCGTGCAGCCGCAACACGTCCGGCGAGTATCCGCCGGGGAAGAGCAGGCAGTCAACCTCGTCAGCACGCACCTCGTCGATCCCTTTGATGATATATCGCCGCCCTTCCGACATAACCGGGATGGGCACGGTATGGCCGAAGCGACCCGTCACGGGCTTGCAATCGACCTGCGGACGGGGATGCAGACCCTCGTTCACCGGCACAACGGCGACCTCTGCCCCTTCCTCACTCAATCGCAGGATGGGGTACAGCAGCTCGATGTCCTCGAACTCGTTGGCCACGATGATGACGACCTTCTTCCCAGAGAGCTTTCCCGCCATTTGAACCTCCTCTCAGCCTCCGATCTTTCATCTCCGCTCTCCGCCGCCACGTTATGGGAACTGCGGCAGCCACTGCGCCTGCGCCTCGAACATCTCGTCCACCATGGCCCGGATCTGCGGCAGCGTGCACACGGCCGCGGTCAACGGGTCCAACATCACCGCGTGGACGATGGCCTCTCGATCGCCGGTCAGGGCCCCCTGCACCGCCAACTCCTGCACGTTGATCATGCAGCGGTTCAGCCCGGCCAGTTGCGAGGGCAGGTCGCCCACGTAGCACGGCCGGATGCCGTTGCCATCCACCAGACAGGGCACCTCCACGCAGCATCCCTCCGGCAGGTTCGTGATGAGCCCCGTGTTGGGCACGTTGCCGTGGATCACCGTCGGCCGGTTGGTCACCATGGCCTCGACGATGTACGAGCCGTACTCGTGGGTGCGCTCCGTGGGCAACGGCCGCTCGCCTGCGATCTGCTCCTTCACGTCGTCCAGGTACGTGGGCAACAGCTCGACGCAGTGGTCGTAGTAGCCGCCCGTACGCCCCCATCGGAACCAGTGATCGGCCTCCGACTTGAAACGCGGCGAGAGCTCCTCGTCCACCATCCTCTCGCTCTTGCGGAAATAGGGCACGTACTCCGAGGCGTGGCCGCTGGACTCGGTGACGAAGTAACCGAACTGCTGCATCAGCTCGATGCGCACCGGTTCCTCCCCCTGCCGCTCCGGATCCTCGGCGGCCTTGCGGATCAGCGGATAGGCATCCTCGCCCCGCCACCTGAACTCCAGGATCCATGCCTGATGATTGATCCCGGCACACTTGTACGTGACCTCCTCGTACGGCGCGCCGATCCAGCGAGCCAACATCTCCGTGGTGCCCTGCACGCTGTGACAGAGCCCCACATGAGGCCGGCCACTCCCCTCGGCGAAGGCCCAGCAGTTGATGGACATGGGGTTGGAGTAATTGATGAGCAGCGCATCCGGCCGGCACAGCTCGTCCATCTCCCGGGCGATGTCCAGCAGGACGGGGATGGTGCGCAGGCCCCGAAAGACGCCGCCCGGCCCCAACGTATCCCCCACACACTGGCCCACGCCGTACTTCCTGGGGATCTCGATGTCCAGTCTGTACGCGTCCAGCCCTCCCACCTGGATGGTGATGATCACGAAGTCGGCGCCCTGGATGGCCTCCCGGCGATCCAGCGTGGCCTCCACCCGGGCGGGTAATTTCCGCTCGTCGATCATCCGCTGCACCAGGTCCCGGGCCAGCCCCAACCGCACGGGATCGATGTCCATCAGGCTGATGGTGCTGTCCTGCAGCGCGGGGACCAGCAGGATATCGCTGGTCAGATTGCGCGTGAACACGACGCTCCCCGCCCCGATGATTGTGATCTTGGGCATACCAGCCTCCTCCTTCGCCCTTGGCCAGATATGACGACCGACGGATGCCCCCGATCACCGCCGATTCCTATCCACGGCCTCGCGAGGACTCCGGGCCGGAGGGAAAACGCCCGGCCCGGAGTCCCTTATCTCCACACGCGGGACTACATGCCCGCCAGATAGCGGGCGATGTTGATGAACAGATGTCGCCCATCCTCCGTCATACTCGACGGGCCCGCCTTGAATCCCCACAGCAGGAAGCGACCCGCCTGCTGCACGATGTTGTAGTGCGTCTCGTTCCCGGGCTCCCGGCCGATCAGCGTGATGTCCTTAGACGGCCGTGGGATATAGATCCCGATATGGCCCGTCTTCTCGTACACCTCAGCCAAGCGGCCCTTGCCCAGAGGAATGGCATAAGGGCTATGCCACACCTGATGCGCGGCGTCCACGGCCAGCGTGCGGCGCTCGCCTCCATGCCAGCCGTTGGGGAAGCCGATGGTCAGCTGGGCCTTGCCGAAGAAGGCGTATCCCCCCTCGCCCACGCCCAACACCGGGATCCTGTACTCCAAAAGCGTATTGACCATGTCCTGGGTTCCCCACTCACGGCCCTCCCCTGTGTCCGGCCCGATCACGATCAGGCTGTACCTCCTCCACAAGGTCTTGAAGATGGCATCCCCCTGTGGGATCAGGTCGACGACGAAGGCGTCGGACTCCAGCAGCTGTTTGTACGCTTTGGCCGTGGCCAGGTCCTCCCGCCAGATGTAGGCCGCTCGCGGCCGCACATAGAAGCTCCCCGTGCGATACCGCTCGAAGCGCTCCCCTTGGTTGTTCACGCCTCGCGCCGCGGCCTTGACCACGTAAGCCCCCGGCTGCTGCGCTTGAGTGAACAGGTTCCCATAAACGCCATCCTTCGGCTTGCCATCCCCATGCGCGCCGTCATCATACAGCCGCAGCACCTCGATCAGGTCCGCATCCGGCCCCTGTACGAGCGCCGTCACCTCCGCCCCGATGATCGGCTTGCGGTCGGTCAGGACGACCAGGATCGGGATGGGGACCCCGGTGCTCATCTCGCTCGCCGGCACGCCAAAGGCCAGATGCATCGTCGTCGGCGACCAGGCGGAGAGCATGAACAGGTAGTTCGACACCTTCTCCTGAGCGGTCAGGGTCACCACCCAAACCCCCGGCTTGGGGCGCCGGATCCGATACTGATCGTGGGTGGCATCCGTCTGATGGGTCATGTCCGGGTACCCCGGCTTCACCAGATCCCCATCTGGATCTTGAAGTTCCATGGTGACTGGCAGCCGATCGCTGTCCCAGTTGACGGTGAAGATCGCCTCTGGCACCCCCTTCTCCACCGTCACCTCAAAGGTCTCCCTCCCGATGAGCGTCCCCGTCCGCTCCCACAACCGCTGCTGATGCCCGATCTGCTCGGCGATGGACTTGTAGATATCGGCCAAACGGTTGGGAAGCGTGCTGGGTATCTCCGGCACGAGCGGCGCCTCCGGCGACGATGCCACCGTTGCGCCTGATGCCGATGAAGGCAAGACGTCCGTCCCCGCCGCGTAGAAGGTGCCGCCCGTCTGCCCGGCGATGGACGAGAGCAACGTCTCGTCCGCATCATAACCCAGCGCGACCGTGTGCACCACGACGCGAGAGGGGACGATCACCCCGCTCACCGACGAATCGGACCAGTAAGGCGCCACGTTCTCCATACCGTCGCTCAGCAGCACCATGGCCCAGTCATGATCGCTCTGCCCCTTGCTGCTGAGCTCGTTGTAGCCAGCCTGCGCCCCCTGCCCCAGGGCGGTCGACCCGCTGGCCGAGAGGCCATTCACCGCCGTCTTCGCCGCGTTCCACTCCGGATCACCGGTGATCGTGGTCAACGCGTAGTTGACGCCGGCCGAGGAGGCGAAGGAGGCGACACCGATCATGTCTCCCACATTGGCGTGATCAATGAAGGCACGCGCCGCGTTCTTGGCCGCGTCTATCTTGTCGTAATCATTCATGCTGCCCGACCGGTCGATGATCAGCACCTGGTCGGCCCGCAGCTTGGGCAGATAGTAGACCGCCCGGGTCTCCGTGTCGCTCTGCGATCCCTGTAAGGTCACCTTCAGATCGTAGTAGTCGGCCGATGACTGCGTCGGCGGGCTCACCACCAGGAAGTGCGTATCCGCGACCCGGTACACAGCCACGACGGTGCCCGTCCGGCCGCCGATCTCGACGTCGAAATCACCGGGCGTGTAGGTCACCGGCGAGGCGGGCGGGGTGGCCGTCTTCACCTGGACCAGGATCTTATCCGGGCTATCGTGAGCGCCCGCGTTGGTGGGACTCGCCTGCGTGGGCTGGAGGATTTCAAACTGCGGGACGCAATCCTGGTGGCTGGCCGCGTTGAAGTTGTCCGTCTCGCCCAGCGCCGCCTCGTACTTCCCGTTGTAGTTGGTGTCCTCGCAGCCGTCCACGGAGCCGTCGTCGTCGTTGTCAGGGTCCACCTCCTTGCGCAGCCCGTCTCCGTCCATGTCGGCGTTGCGCAGGTTGTAGGCGCCGGCATTGGTGAAGATGTACTCCCGAAGGTCCGCCTTGTCCGGCACCCAGTCCCCATCGCTATCGGGCGAGGTAGGACTCGTGTGGAAGCGATTGCTCTCGTCGAAGTCCACGATGCCGTCACCGTCGGTGTCCGCGGAGAGGGATGCCTCATCGGAGCGGACCGAGGCGCCCGCCGGCGGCACGTGATACTCGGTGACGTTCCATGTATTCCAGGAGACCCACGACGCCGTCCCCGTCCAGGGGTCGACGCGATGGGCCAGGTTGCCGTTGGTGTCATATCCGTCCATGACAACGCTATGCGAATCGCCGTTCTCGACGATGAGGATAGGCCGGCCGGCGTCGATCCAGTTCCGGACCTGGTTGAAGCTCGGTTTGCCGCGACTCGACGTAGGCGCCGTGCCGTTGAGCGCCCAGCCGAAGACGCAATCGCCGGTGCCCCAGGAGCCGGATTCACACGGCCACAGCCCGGTGCCATGACCCAGATCATCTTCCGGCGCGCCGCCTCCGAAGTGGAAGTAGGAGATGCGATCCTGGCTAAGATGGCCGCCGAAGTAGTCCACGATCATGGAGATGGCGGCACGCGTACAGTACATGTCATCGTGCGGCTCGCCGCGCACTGCGTTGCCGTTCCCGACCGTCCAGTCGCCGTCGTCCTCATGCGCCGAATCCCAGCGGTGCTGTCCCGTCTCGTCATGCCCATCCAGACAGATCATGCGGGAGTCCTTGTGCTGAAGCTGAGGCGTGACGCCGAGCACGACCTGGTCGGATGGCGCGGCGGAGGCGACCACGGTGATGAAGGTGACCTGTCCCGTGGCGGACCACCCGCTCTCGCTGCCATCGCTACGCCGGGCCTTGACCCGATAGTAGAAGGTCCCATCGGGGAGCGGCGTGGTCGGTTTGTACCAGGAGACGCTCACATTCACGGCGAGCTCGGGCGATCCGAAGTTCGGGTCGTCATCCACCTCCAGGCGGTAGCCGACCGCGTCGGGCACGTTGGACCAGCCGAAGGTGATCTGATGATCGGTGGTGGCGATGCCATCGGGTGGGTTGCGGAAGTAGGGGGCCGGGGCGGGGTTCTCGTCCCCGGGCGACGTCTGTGAGGGAGCATAGATGACCCAAGCCTCCGGCGAGTGGAGTATCTCGCCGGGGTAGACGCCGATGGAGCCGCCCTGGGTGAGCACATCGCCGCCGGGGATTTGCTCCGTAGGGCCAGCATAGCCTTCAACAGGCCACAGGCCGGCCTCCAGGGCATCAGCCGCCTCCTCACCCGGATCGCCGCCGTAGGCGACGAAGTCGACCAGCGTATCGGGTGTGTGGCTGCTGCCGGTATACAGCGCGACCTGATCGGCGCTATCCTCGAAGATATCGACCAGGCCAGAAGGTGTGTGTAGCACGGCCTTGCCGTCGCTAAAGTTGTAATCATCTGCGCCGGGGCCGGCGCCATCGAAGTAGATGAGCACGAAGGCCCCCTGAGGGACCGGCGGGAGAGCGTCGGGGATGGTGTAGCTGTGCCCATCCTGATCGCTGATCTGCCAGCCGCTGATATCCAAAGCGGTGCGGAGAGGGGATCCAACGCCCCGGGAGGATCGCACCGATCCAGCGCTGGCGCCACCCGACGCGGCGTTCAGAAACCGTGGGAAGAAGATGTCATAGGACACCCGTGGGCGATACAGCTCGACCCATTCATGCTGCCCGGACGACGGGTTCGGAGCGACCTCGTTGATGCGGATCAGAGGCACGTCATCCGGTGTCCGCAGCGAAGCGGCTGCTGAAACTGAGGTGGGGGATACCAGGCTGATAGAGCCCGCACTCGCCACGCTGACCCACAGCAACGCGGCGATGATGGCGAAGATACCGCCTGCCATCCGTAAACGTTGGCCACTCATCACAAAACCTCCTTAGCGCGCGTTTCATGGACTTACGCTGCCGACACCGACTGAAAGCGCGATGCCAGAGCCGTTACCGGCCGCGTGGGGTGATTCCAACCGCCACCCGGCCGCACGGGGGAGATCGCAACCACCGCTTTCAGACATGATGTGATCAACTCGCCCAATCTCGTCCGCTGGGATGGATCAGCGCTTTCACATCCCGCTTGGCCCGTAGATTGGCGAAGGCCGTCTCCCACTCCTCCAGCGCGTAATGGTTCGTGATCATGGGGTCCAGATCGAAGACGCCACGATCCAGCAGATCGATGGCGTGTTCCCAGGTCTCCGAACCATTCCAGCTCCAACTGCCCCGGATATCGAGCTGTCCCAGGCTCACCTGATCCAGATTCACCGTGACCTCGCGGCCCCACAGGCTGATGAAGACGACCACCCCCTTGCCGCCGGGGCCCTCGTACGCCTTGCGGGCGCAGTCGATGGCATGCTGGACGCCCTTCTCGCTAGCCGAGCACTCCAGCACGAACTCGGCGCCCTTCCCGCCGGTGACCTCCATGACGGTCTTCTCCGGCCCCTCCTCCGAGTAGAGGATGTAATCGGCGCCGACCTGCCTGCCGATCTCCAGCCGCTTCTGGTCGCTCTTGAGTCCGATCAGGAACACCCGTCGAGCGCCACATACCTTGGCGTACTGCACGGCCATGATGCCCATGGGGCCAGGGCCGACCACCACCACGTCATCGCCCACCTTGACCTGCGCCCGCTCCTGGATCAGGTGATGCGTGGCGACGATGGGCTCGGCCAGGCAGGCGTGATCCAGCGAGACGTGATCGGGCACCCGATAGATCACGTGCTCCGGCACCTGCATGTACGGCGCATAGGCGCCGTCGATAGTAACGCCCAGCCACTGGCCCTCGCCACACTCAATATCGGCCACGATCTTGTCACCTTCCTTGACGCGGGTGACCTCCCGGCCCACCTTGTAAGCGATGCCGGAGAACTCATGTCCCAACGTCACCGGCGCCCGATAGAAGTGGCGATCCTCCTGGATCAACAGGTCGCTGCCGCAGACGCCCGCGGCGTAGACCTTCATGAGCACGTCCTTGGGGCCGATCTCCGGAACCGGCACCTCGCACAGCTCCACGTGCCCCACACCACTAGCCGTCTTTCGCAGAGCCTTCATCGTCGCTGCCATGGTCACCACCTGACGCACTTGCTACGCAGTATATCTCACGCACTACGCAATACGCATTACGGATCACGTATTACGTGTTGCGTATTGCGTGTTGCGTGTTACGTGTTGCGTATTGCGTAATGCTCGTTAATCTCTTCCTGGTACGCCTCCACCTCGCCCGACAGCACATCCTCCAGCGTGACGCGTTGCCCCAGCGTCGCCGATTCCAGCAGGGCGAAGGCACATGCCAGGTCGCGCAGCCCCTCCTCGCCGCTGGTCTCCGGATCGCGCCCCTCCTCGATGGCCCGCAGCCAGTCGAGCTGCTGGATGGCGAAGGAATCGGTCAGGCCCAGGGGGAAGAACTGCTCCCGCTCCTCGGGCGTCATCTCCGTCTCGAACCGATCCAGAAGCGACTCGCGCCGCCCATCATCATAGATCAGCTCGCCGCCCTTGATGCACCCCTCGCTGCCGTAGAAAGCGGGCGTGCCGGGGATCTCCAACGGCTCGCCCCGCATGGCCCATGACCAGAGCATCTGGGCCAACGCGCCGGCTTCGAACCCGACCACGGCCAGATAAGTGTCATCCACGTCGGCCTCCACGGCCTCGATCACCTCTCCGGCCGCGTTCCGGCGGTACCGCACGGGCTCGAAGGTGCGCGTCACGGCGCTGACCCACGCCACCTCGCCAAAGGCGTAGCGGAGGATGTGGAAATGATGCACGCCGATATCGACTGACCCGCCGCCGCCCGCCTCCAGCTTGCGATGACGCCACGGCGTATCCGCCACGACGCGATCAGGCGACCACAGCCCGCCCAGCGACCCGATCACGGCCATCTGCGGGCGGCCGATCAACCCCTTCCGCACGGCCCAGCCCACCGCCCGGGTGAACCGCCCTTGGCGGGCGTTCTCGAACACGCCCAACGTCAGCCCTCGCTCTCGCGCCATGTCCACTAGAAGCCGACCGGCCCGCACAGAGATGGCCAGCGGCTTCTGGGTCAACAGATGCTTGCCCGCGGCCAGCGCCGCCTCGCCCACCTGATGATGCATAGACAGCGTGGTGAAATCGTTCACCGCGTCCACCGGCGCCCGCTCGATCATCTCCCGGTAGTCGGTGTAGATTTGAACATCCACATCGTCCTGGAAGTCGCTCAGGTAGGTGTGCGGCGCCGCCAGGGGATCGCCCGTCTCCGGGGGAAGCACCGGCGGCCGCGGCGGCGGACCCTCGCCTCGACGGAGGAACATGCGAGCGTCCTCCTCTCGCCGGGCCACCAGCGCCGTGATGCGGAAGTTGTCGATCCCTCGCTCCCGAAGAGCCTTATACCCCTGCAAATGCGCATTCAGAATACGTCCACATCCCACGATGCCGATGCGGATCATAGGCACGCTCCTCCCTCATTACGCAATACGGAATACGGAATACGAGATATTGCGTATTGTGTGGTGCGTATTGCGTGGTGCGTATTGCGTGGTGCGTATTGCGTGTTGCGTGTTGCGTATTGCGTGTTATGCATATGTTGGCGGTAGCGGCAGGGATACGACGGACCCGCTGGCCACCGAGATCAGCCCCGCCTCCAGGATCTCCTGAGCATCACGGCCCACCTCGGCGCTACACAGCCCCTCGATGGGAGCGCCCTCGATGATGTGGCTGAGGAAGTACGCCGCGCATCTCCTCCGGCGGCTGCGGCACGTCGATCTCGATGCCGTCGTCGTGCTCACGGGTGGCCAGCAGCACCCGACCGCCGGGCTCCCGCTCCACCACCAGGGTGCCCTCGCTGCCGTAGATCACCGTCACATACGAGGTGAGATGGCCGATCTGCGTCCAGGACGCCTCGCTGATGGCCAGGGCTCGCGGCCACTGCATGATGATCACGGCGTTATCATCGAGGGTGATGTAATCCTTCTGCAATCGGCCGGCGACGCCGACCACCCGGCTGGGCTGCCCCAACAGATGCCGGGCCAGCGCCGCCCCGTAGCAGCAGTAGTCCATGAGCGCGCCGGCGCCGTTGAGATCGACATCATAGAGCCAATTGTAGAAATACGGCGAGCATCCCAGCTCCTTGGGCCCGGCATGGGCCGCCCGATACTTCACCTCGAACAGCTGGCCGATTTCGCCCGCCTGGGCCATGCCCATCGCCCGCTGCAGGGCGGGGAACCAGGCAAACGGCCAGTTGACCATCAACAGCGTTCCCGCCGACCGGGCGGCCGCCAGCATGCGGTCGGCCCCATCGAGATCGGCGGCCATGGGCTTCTCCACCATCGCGTGGAGCCCTCGCCCGGCCGCCATCTCCACGAGCTCAACCGAAGTGGCGTTGTCAGCGTACACATACACCGCATCCAGCGCCACCTGATCCAGCATCACCTCGTACGACTCGAACGTCCGCGGACAGCCATACTCCGACTCAGCCTTCTCCCGGAGCGCCGGCTCGGGATCGGCCGCCGCCACCAGCTCGCCCAGGGGAGAGGCGTTCAGATCCCGCAAGTTCCCCCAGACGTGATCGTGGGTCATCCCCAACACTCCCACCCGCAATTTCTCAGCCACAGTCGCCTCCTTGTTTCGCTAAGAGCGCATCTGAAAATCTACCGGCAAGGTGCCTGAGAGTCTCCCTCAGCCATCAGCTCCACAGGGGAAGGTGTGGAAGGGACCTCCCCTCCACGGAAGCTTCACCCTCCCGGCCTGCACCTGCCTTCCTCGGCCTTTCCACAGGGATTTGAGCCGAGGCCGAGCAAGTCGAAGGCGGGAGAAGAGCTTCTTCCGGAGAGGCTTCCCCCCTCCGGGGCCTCCCCACACACGTTTCCTCAGCATAGACCCCAATATATAGACACGCGCCGCCATACCACCACTAGATATTGAACACACTAAGGATGGGGCGTTCCACTCCATTGCGACGGGCGGATCTCATTATACCCCCAGTATTTGAGGATCACATCCATCAGGTCGCTGGAAGGGACGTCGGCGTGGTGGCCGGGGTCGGGGCCATGCCGGAAGTTAAAGGCATCCACCTCCTCCGCCCACGGTCTCCACGAAGGATCCCACACCCACAGCGCGTGGTTCAGCCCTCGCCGTTCGAGCAACCCCATCTGATCGTCCATGAAGGTGGCCGCGCCGGGTTCCCAGCGCATGATGCCGAACTCATTCACCGCCACCTGGACGCCGTGGGTGTTCGTGAACGTGTCGATCGTCGAGAGCAGGCCATCCAGCCAGTCCCGATCCACCCGCTCGGGCTCGCCATCCCAATCGGCATCAAACGTCCCCGGATACGTGTTCGTAAGGGGGGGCTCCTGGTGGGTGTAAACGAACGGCTCGTACTGATGCACCGTATAGATGGTGCGCCGGTCCCCTGTGGGCTGCAGATAAGGCAGCCACTCGATGGCGCTGTAGCTCATGGCGCCGATCAGGATGGGCGTATCGGGATCCACCTGGCGGATAGCGGCCACGATGCGGGGGTAGAGCTGATTCCAGTCATACAGCGTCCCCCCATACTTCGCATAAAACTCCTCGGGGTCCC
This sequence comes from Chloroflexota bacterium, assembly GCA_013152435.1. Taxonomy (NCBI): domain Bacteria; kingdom Bacillati; phylum Chloroflexota; species Chloroflexota bacterium. The sequence goes on from JAADGJ010000061.1 coordinate 95,718, forward strand.
AGATGTTCAGCGCGTCGTGGATGGCATCGCTGCCCACCTCGTTGGAGTTCGGCTCGACCATCAGGTCATAGCCGACGACGATGGGATTGTCCTTATAACGCTGGGCCGTATAACGCCACATGGCCACCCAGGCGTCCTGCGCCTCCTGGTCCTGCCACATGGAATCGTTGAGGTAGCTGGCGTCATACCAGGTCCCCACATCCTCCAAACAGCAGACGCTGAACTCCGCCCGTCCGGGCCCGGTCCGAAACGAGATGACGGCGAACATGTCCGCCCGGGCGATCATGGAGAGCAGGCGGTCCAGGTTGGCCTGGACGCCCGGGTCCACGGTATAAGGCGGCTTCTCGGTGAACAGGCCCGGATGGGAGATATTCACGTAGTTGGCGCCCAGTGCGGCCAGCCGATCGAAATCCGCCTGGATGTAAGGCGGGCCGACGGGACCCGGCCCCATGAACTCCAGGCCATCCAGCTCCGGATAGACCCGGCGCTGGTAGATGTTCGCACCGCGCAGATGGGTACCCCCCACCCACAAGCTCCACTTGTCCCACCCCGGCCGGACGGTAGGAGACGGCCCCGGTGTAGGGGTGGGCGCAAGCGTCGGGGACGGCGTGGCGGTGGGCCGCAGTTCGCCCACGAGAAGCAGAGGAAGGGTGATGCGTCGTCCCCCTGGGGTGGCGGCCGGCCCCTCCCCGGTGGAGTACAGGACCACGGGCGAGAGCCCCACGCGATCCCGATCGCCGGCGCTTTCGCCGGGCACGGCACATCCCAGGGATAGGCCGATCACCAGGACCAGCGCCAGCCCCAGAAACATCCTCCAATCACATGATCGGCGCATCGCTCCCCCGTATGACGTCGCCATCCTCGCCCAATGGGCCACCTGACAGCCACGATCATCGCCTAAAGAGCGTATCTGAAAGCTCACCGGCAATATGCCTGGGACCATCCCTCAACTGCGTGCCCATAGGTCGAAGGCGGGAGAAGGGCTTTTTCCGGAGAGACTTCGCCCCTCCGGGCCTCCCCATAGCCTCATGGCAGGAGCAACAGGATTCCTTAGACGCGCTCTAAAAGGCGCACCAGGATCTGTGGGTAGTTGGTAATGATGCCGTGTACGCCCGTGTTGATCAACGCTTTCATCGTCAGCTCGTCATCCACCGTCCAGACGTTGAAGACAACCCCCTGCTCTCGCAACTCCGCCAGCCGTTCATAACTCCAGGCCGTGACCTTCGGGTTGCAAGCATCCGCCCCCAGCGCCGCCAGATACGCCGGGAGATCGCGAATGGGTTTGCTGGTGATCGCCTGCGTGGGAATACGAGCGTTCAGCTCCTTGACCATCCTCAGGTAATCGTGCTCGAAGGACGAGATAACGACCTGCCGGCCGTCATCCATGCCCAGCTCCTCGATCAGGGCGACGGCCTTCTCCACGATCACCCGGCCGAGCTCGTCGGTGGGCTGCCGCTTGAGCTCAACATTCACTCGCCAATCATGCTCGCGGGTAAACTCCAACGCCTGACGCAAGGTGGGCGCCCGCTCTCCGATGTATGCGTCCATATCGGCCCGGGAGACGTTTCCCGCCTCGATCTGCCCAAAGGGATCCCGTCTGTTGAACCAGGAGCCGCAGTCCAACCTCTGGATCTCCTCCAGCGTGAACTCCCACACCTGCCAGGGCGAGCGTCCGGGGAAGACCATCTCCGCATTGCAGGTGCGCTTTAACGTATCATCGTGCATCAAGATGAGCTCGCCGTCGGCGGTGACGGAGACGTCCAGCTCCCACAGGTCAGCGCCGATTTCCCACGCCTTGCGAGCCGCAGCCAGGGTGTTCTCCGGAGCCAGGCTGCTCGCACCCCGGTGAGCGATCACCAATGGTGGAGGGATATCCATAGGCTTTTCCTCTCCCGTCACCTGTGATGACGACGAACAGGCCGCCAACGCAACGCTTCCCAGCAAGATCATCACGAACCATAACCGATATCTCACAACCAAGCAACCTCCTGTGCACACGGATAGCAAACGGCATAAGCACTGCGAAGAGGTAAGGACAAGCCTTACCTCTTCGCATCAGGAGACCCGCATAGCATCTTACGCCCGATCAGGGCGGGACGACCGTCTCACTCCTCCCGAGGCCCGCCTCCTCTCGCCTCCATCACGACATTACTTGAATGTCTCCTCGTACTCGACCCGCAACTCCTCCGCGGCCTCCGCCATCACCTGTGGCGCGGGGATACCGCCCACCAGCAGCTTCTCCACCGCCTGGCGCAAGATCTCCGTGCCCCTAGGCAGTGAGATCACGCTGGCCTGCGGCCGGGCATACTTGAGCTGTTCCAGAGCCACCTTGCGCTCCGGATACTTCTCAAAGTACTCCACCATGGGCGGATACTCGAGAGTTGCCTGGCTGGTCGGCAGATATCCCGTCTGCTCAACCACGTAGTAGTTGCTCTCCGGGCTCACCATGAACTTCATGAACTCCCACGCCGCCTTCTGCTTCGCCGCGTCCTTGGAGATCATGGCGATGACCGAGCCACCCACCGGGACCATCCGCCGCACCTGCTTCGGGATCATCCCGGCGCCCACCTCGAAGTCCGCCTTCCGCATGAGGCCGGACATGCTGCCGGTGGAGGCGAAGACCATGCCCACCCGGCGGTTCAAGAAGTCGCCGTGAGAGCCGCCCTCGTCGATGCCCGGCTTCGCTGTCTTGTCCTTGAACACCAGGTCCTGCCAGAATTGAGCCGCCGCCACCGCCTCGGGCTCCTCCAGCAGGATGTTGAAGTCCTCATCCGACACCTCGCCGCCAAAGGAATAGATGGCCGCCTGGAAGTACCAGTGAGCCGAGGTACGTCCCATCGTGAAAGAGACGCCCTGGCGGACGATCTGGCCATCTTCCTCCTTGGTCAGGACCTTGCTGAACTCTCGGAACTCGTCCCAGGTGTCGGGCACCCGATCGGGCAATCCCACTTCCTTGAACATGTCCCGGTTATAGTACAGCAGGGGTGTGCTGCGCATGAGGGGCAACGCGTAGAGCTTCTCCTGATAGTAGCAGTCCGAGATCAGGCCGGACAGCATGTTGTCGATATCCAAGCCCGTATCCGGATCCGCCACGAAGTCGTCCAGGGGGACTAAGACGCCATCCTTGGCGAACAGAACGACGAAGGGCGAGTCCAACAGCACCACATCGGGCACCTCGTTGGCCGCCAGCGCAGCCTGCAACTTCTGCACCAGCTCACCGTACGCACCCTGGAACTGAACGTCGACCTCTACCTCGTTCTGCGATTCGTTGAATCGTCGGACCAACTCATCCTGGGCCTCTCCCTTGGCCCCGGTCAGGCTGCGCCAGTAGACGATCTTCACCGGCCCCTTGGGAGCGGCAGGCGCCTGAGGCGCCGCAGGCATCCCCGCGCAGGCCACCAACATGCTGGCCATCGCCACGATCACGGTCAACACAATGACCCGGGTGACAGTCCGTCGGTTCACATCGACCTCCTTGTCATCTCTTCTGGGTATCTACCCGATCACCGAACGCCCTCGGAGCCGGGCACCTCGTCTGGATCCGGTCATCGCCATCTCGGACAGATGCTACCTGATCCCCACAGAGAACACGCATAGAACCTTTCCCAAGGCACCTCCTTATCCACCCTCGTTTACATACACCATGGCGCACGACTTTATCCTTTGACCGCCCCCACGGCGATCCCCTCGATCAGCTGCTTCTGGGCCAGGAAGAACACCAACAGCACGGGGATCAGGACGAACAGGGAGGCCGCCATGAGATGTTCTGGACCGATCTGATATTCGGCGTTCCGCACCATCACCAGGCCGACGGGCAGCGGGCGCATATTTTGCGTGTTGGTGATGATGAGCGGCCACAGATACTCGTTCCACTTGGCGATGAACAGATAGAGCGCCAGCGTCGCCACCACCGGGCGGGCCATGGGCAGGGCCACGTAGAATAGCGTGCGCAGATGGCTCGCCCCATCTATCTTCGCCGCGTCGAAGATCTCCGCCGACATAGACAAAAACGCCTGTCGAAGCAGAAAGGCGCCGAACACGCTGGAGATGTGTGGGACCACGATCCCCGGGTAGGAGTTGATCCATCCCAGATGCTTCAGAGTCACGTAATTCGGGACCAGTGCCAGCTGGGCGGGGATCATCATCGCCGCCAGGACGACCATGAAGAGGGCATCCCGGAAGGGGAACTCGATCCGGGCGAATGCATAGGCCGAAAGGGTGGCGATGAGCACCTCCAATACCACGCCCGATACCGTGATGATGATGCTGTTCAGGTAAAAGCGCCCAAACGGAGCCGCCTGCCACGCGGTGACGAAATTATCCCATCGCAACGTCTTCGGCAGCCAGATCGGTGGGAAGATATACACCTCATTCGAGCTCTTCAACGCCGTGGTCACCATCCAGAAGAAAGGCAACCCGATGATAATGGACACGGCGATCAGGATCACGTGCGAGGCGACCGCCTTCAGACCTCGATACAGCACGGCAGTGGTATGCGCAGAGAACATGTTGAGGCTCCTCACGACATCCCCCCTCTCGCCATCCTCTAGTAATGGACCCAGCGGCGGGAGAGCCGAACCTGGAACACCGTGATGAGGAGGATCACGATGAAGAAGACGACGGCCAACGCCGACGCATATCCCGTCTTAAACCAGCGGAACGCGTTCTGATAGAGGTAGTATACATAGACGTTGGAACTGTTCATGGGACCGCCCCCCGTCATCACGGCCACGATGTCGAAGGCCTTGAAGGCGCCGATGATCGACGTAACGAGCAGGAAGAAGGTCGTGGGCGAGAGGAGCGGGAAGGTGATGTTCCAGAACAGTCGCCAGCCGGAAGCCCCGTCCACATGGGCCGCCTCGTAGAGATCTCTGGGGATCCCCTGCAGCCCGGCCAGGAAGATCACCATGTCATAGCCCATCCCACTCCAAATGGAGACGATGATGATGGCCGGCATCGTCCAGCGGACATCGCTGAGCCAGTGCGGCGACGACAACCCTACCAGGTTCAACGGGACCCGCAGCAGCCCGTAAAACGGATCGAAGATCCACGACCAGACCATGGCCACGGCCACGCTGGTGGTAAACGTGGGCGAGAAGATGATCGCCCGATACACCGAGCGCCCGGTCAGGCGCTGGTTGAGCAGGAGCGCCAGCCCCAGGGCGAGAGCCAGCTTCACAAAGACCGTTCCACCGGCCAGATAGAGCGTGTTGCGCGATACCTGCCAGAAGACATCATCTTGAATCATCTTGGCGTAGTTGTTCAGCCCCACAAACTTCTTGGTGGGAGCGATCATGTTCCATTTATGGAGGCTGAGATAGAAGCTATACACCAAGGGCCAAAAGGTGAAGACGCCAAAGAGGATGAAATTGGGAGCGATGAACGCCAGAAACGTCAGATACTCCCGTCTGCGCCGTGGGGGCACACCGGATAACCCAGGAATGAGAGCCGCCACTCGATGTGGGAGCAATGCCTGTACAGACCTCATGCATCCGTTCTCCTTGCCACAGGGGTTCATGAATGGCCAAGATCCGCCAAGGAGCTCCATGCCACAATGACACAAAGAGGGTAGTCAAAGGCATAGCCTCTGACTACCCTCGCTGTGCTTTACGCAAGCAACAAGCCTCTTCTCTCCCTATCTCTACAAACCAGACGCTCCCTCTGCCCGGCCGGCTACAATCATTACGATCTCGAGACTTGCCATGTCGATGCGATCTCATGAGCCGCCCCAACCTCCCCATCCAAGCGAAGACCACAGCAACCGGGAGCAACGTGGGGGTTCCTCAACAGCCGTATCGAGCACCTCTCTCAGAGTGTGTCTGAAAAGTGCGATAGGAACCACCAAGGCACTAAGATCCTAAGATAAAAAGAAGGCAAGAATGCGCTATGGGAAGCTTACGAGTGTAAGAAGAAGCCTCAATACGCTCCTTTTGATACACCCCTTGGTGCCTTAGTGGCTTCGTGGTGTATTTCTCAGACAGCCCTCAGAGGAAGGTTCCCCGAGCAGAGTAATAAAAAGTCCGGTTGCTGACCAACCGGGCCACCGAACCATAGAGCCGTACCTGACGCCTATGTCAAGAGTGAGCCCTAGTCAGGGAGAACACATCCCCAACGCTTCCTTTGTCCACTCCATTCTAGTATGAATTCACACCTCCTGTCAAGGCTTTTCTCCACGGGATATGCCGCGAAACAACCCACGATCCCCATCACAAGCTCGAAGGGTGGTGCGGAGGGAGGCCCCTCCACACCACCCTTCCCTCTTCCGCCTGGAACCGGCCCTCTCCCGGCCTGATCCGGCCGGACAGGGCCGGGCGAGAGCTGATCGCCTACGGCAATCTGCGCGCTTCCAGGTCGTCGTACGTCGCCGTCGCTCGGAACAGCATCACCCCAAACCGGCCGTTTCCGTATGTGCTATCCACCGCCGTCAGTCGCTTCACCCCATCCAGGTAAGCCTCGATCTTGTTACCCCGCACGACGACCTTAACCCGATAGGGATGGTTCCGCTGCACGGACATGGAGTAGCTGGCCAGGACCTGATACGGCGGACGCTTGCTGATCTTGAACACACCGTCCACGGCATCCAGGATCACATCATAGGAGGACGTGCCATCCGCGGAGGATCGGAAGGTCAGCCCAACGGCATTGCCGCTGACCAGGTTCACGGTGCCCTCGTAGATAAAGTTGGTCCCCCCCTCCGAGCGCATATTCCAGGCGTTGCCCGCCCCGTACTGCCCGCGCATCCGTCCCCCCGAGACCGTCCACGTTCCATGGTTCGATTTCCACCCGATCAACGCGCCGCCGCTGAAGTCGTCAGAGAAGATGAGCGGAAGCGGGTAGTTCTTCAAAATCAATGGGAAGTAGAGCCGATAGCCACCGCCGACGCGAGTGGGCGTCGGTGTGGGGATGGTCGTGGGCGTCGGCGTCACCTCGGGCGTCAGCACGATGCGCACCGACTCGTGGTCGACATCATAGGCGTGAAGCCCCTGCTGATCGGTCGCCAAGGCCTCCAGAGTGTTGATGGTGGGATCGCAGCCCGCGCCGGCTTTGGCCTGGAATTCCACCCCAGGCCAAACCTGCAGCCATCCCCCGGGCGGCATCGATGGCCAGAGGGCGGTGTAATTGCTCCAATCCAGTCGCCCGTCGTCGGTGGGATCATCCGGATGGAAGGGCGATCCCGGCGGCCACCCGGTGGACACAAAGCTCAGGCAGGAAGTGTCATAGGTATCGATCAGGGACACGGTAGTGAAGGTCGTTGTGCCTGTGTTGGCAAGCACGAAGCTGAACCGGACCGTATCGCCCGGATACGCTACACCGCTGGTCGGCTGATAGAGGACCTTCTCGATGTCGACGGCCGGCCCCGGCTCCGTCAGGATCCCCACCCGGGCGCAGTGCTGAGATGTCCCATGCTCCGGGCTCTCCGCATAGCGATACCAGGCCCGGATGCAGTTCAGCGTCGGCTGACCGGGCGAGGTAGGCGCCTTCGCGTGGAAGCTGACGATGAACGTCTCCGTCTGGCCGGGCATCAGCGGATGGCCGAAGCCCTTGGGCGGTGACGACGTCAGATCCGACCAGTCCAGAACGCCGTCATCGGCCGGATCGTCGGGATCGTAATCGGCGCCTGTGAAGGAGAGGTAGGCCGTGTCATAAGTATCCCGCAGTCGCAGGCTGGTGATCGGCTCCGTGCCGACATTGGTCAAGCGAATCTCGAAGCGCACAGTATCGCTGACCACCGCCGTTCCGCTGACCGGCTGGATCAACCTCTTGGAGATCTGCAGATCCACATCCGGGTCCTGGACGCGCACGTAGTCGCACGCATTGTCTTTCACCTGCGTCTTTCCCGCCTCCCCGGCGACGAGGACACAATTGTCGCCGACGCCGGGCTGCTTCGCCCGCAGGCGCACGGTGACCGTGAAACTGTCACCTGGTGCGAGGGCGTGCCCAAAACCGATAGGGGGCGGAGCGGTGAGGTCGGCCCAGTGTAAGATGCCCTGGCCAGGAAGCGCGGCCAGGTGCGTTGGATGAGGAGTGGCCGATACATAGCTCAGAAAATGGTCATCAAACGTGTCCGTCAGGGTCACCGGGGACAGGGGAGCATTCCCGATGTTCTTGATCTCGATCTCGAAGGTCACGAGATCCCCGGTCTGCGCCACGCGATTCGACGGGCTCACAATCTGCTTGCGCACGGCGATCGCCGGCCTGTCGCAAGGCCCCACCAAGGTGTTCAGGAAGGTTATGTTGTTCGTCAGATCGGGATCTGGGGTCTTGGAGCTTGCCAAAGCCTCATTGCGGATGAATCCGCAGGCATCCTGATCAACCTGGACGTAGAGATCAATGAGATAGGCGCTGTTCGGCGATATCCAGGTAGGGATATCGCAACGTACCACGTCATGGGGGGGACGACTGGCGATCTGAGTGCAGATGAGCGGGGGATCGGAGCCTGTAAACTGCACCTCAGATGGCAGGGTGTCGGTGACGACGGGATGATCGATGCTCTCGGAGGAGCTCTTGTTATAGAGCTTTAGCTCATAGTAAAATTTCGCTCCCGGCGCGATCGGCTCTGATTGTGAGGATGATTTAGTCAGTTCTAGATCGGCCAGTTGAGGGGAAGAGGTGCCGATAGGTGTCGGTGTGGGAGTGAACGTGGATACCGGCGTAGGAGTCGGCGTGGCCGTTGACGTCAGCGGGGAGGTAGATGTCGGCGTAGGGGTTGGCGTCTCGGTAGCTTCACGACGATCCCAGAACTTATTGCCTGTAAGCGTCAGTCCATCGAGTGGTTGGGTATACTGGATCCAGTTGGCATCGATCACGCTGCCGCCGACCGTGCTCGCCCCCATGGAAGTATACCCTGGTGGATCGGTTTCCACGATGTTGTAGTACTCACACGTCTCACGCACTTCCAGCCCATACCATCCCGTAGCGCTGGTAACCGTACTCCGCAGGAAAGTGCCCTTCTCCCACGCATTGTTCGAGCAGTACAGGCTCACCGTTACACCCTGAATCGGCGAGCTGAGAGGCGGCTCCTCGCCCACATTCCCGTCATAGACTCGACCCTCCAGAACGTATTGAGCGGGAGCCACCGGATCCGAACTTGCCGCGGCAGGACTCCTGCCCAAAGCGAGCCACCCCGTAGCACCCACCAACACGACTCCGAACAGCAACATCAGGAAGCTCAACCGCCTCCGGATGGAACAACATTCTCCCCACATAGCTTCCACCTCCGTAGCACGAGTCCAGATGGAATTCGATGGCTGGCCCCAGGGTCTCCCCACGCGAAAACATACCACAAGGGTGGCTACAGAATGTCTACAGGATGCCCGGCGAGCTCAGAATCTGCCTTTCTCGGCCCTTCCCGAAGAACTCAGGCCGAGGCCAGGCAGGTCGAGGGCAAAAGAAGGGCTTTTTTCCGGAGGGGCTCCGCCCCTCCGAGCCTCCCCACAGCAGAAGCAACGACATTCTTCAGACACACTCTCAGTCCGGCAGTGCAGGATGGTGGTCTCCCTCACCCCCCCTCGATGATGTCCGCCAGCTCCGCCCGCGCCGCCTCCCACACATCCGGATCGATGGGCCAACTGATATCCGTGCGAACCCATGTGGGATCGCTTGGGTCCGATACCCCATACTCCCATAGCACCTTGGGGATCATGCGATCCACGATCTGGCGCGTGCGGACGGGATCCACCTGAGCTGCCAGGGTGAGATAGTCCACGTCTTGGATGCCGCGGCGCCACAGCTTCAAACGCAAAGAGGCAAAGGGCCCAAAGACGCCATAGCTTTCGGCGGGGAAGCGGGTGTCGGTCCCCGGGTAGAACAGCACCCCATCGCCGTTGGTATAGTTCCAACCCGCTCTCCCGAGCGAGGAATCATCCCGATCGTAGCAGCCAAAGGTCTGCGCCTGTCGGAAGACGTTGGTCTGGCTGCGAGGATCACGAGAGCCGTAGCACTGAAAGTTGACGTAGTAGGTGGACTCCCAGTAGAACCAGCGATCGATCCCCTTCTTGTAGTGGCCCCAGGCCAGCTCGCGCAGCGCCACCCCTTCGTCCTCCGTGGCGAAGGAGCCGGAGGCTGGCCGGCTGCCGTTGTACATGAAAAACCGTTTGCCGGGGGTGGCGCGCAGCGTCGCCAGGGCCTTGTCCCACTCCGAGGTGATGCCGAAGTCCGCCCCGCTGGCCGGGATATCCAGGCTGGGCACATGGGCTATCGCGTCGGGCAGGGGCAGGGTGGCCAGCGACATGAGCCGCCGACCGGGGCCGGGGTTCTCATCCATCCACCGGGCCCACCGCTCGGTCTGGGCGTAGTCATCCGATTCGTCAATGAGATAGAGGAAGACATCGGTAGGCGTGGCGAACGCCTGCTCCTCGAACCAGACGACCCACGGATCGGTGTTCGCCCACATATCCTCTCGGGTGCCATCCCGCCACGCCCATCCCCCGTAGGTGCCGATGGAGTAGACGCCGTTTCCCACCCCGACGCCGGGTCCGTCATATCCCCGGGCGGGCGTGAACAGATCGCCGCTCAGCCGGTCCGTCCACGCGTCCCCCATCCGGGCGATCTCCGTGTCCCCGCCGTCGATGAGGGAGATCTTGTGACGATGGGCGAGCAGGAAATGTCGATCGGCCAACCGAAGGGATCGCGTGTAGACCTCCGTGCCAGGATCAGGATAGGCCACCCCCAGGTAACGATCGTTGATGTTCTCGAAGCTGTAGAAGACCATCGTGCGGGCGGAGGGGAGATCGGGCAGGGTGAAGTCTCGCACGCGCAGACGCACAGGGACACGCCAGGTGGCAACGCCTCCCTCGGCGATGGTGAGCGTGCCGGTGTACACCCCGGCGGGGGCCGTCTTGGGGATATAGATGTCCCCCCAGATGGCCTGGTTGGTGCCCACCGGGATGGTGAAGGGAGTGTGAAGCTCCAGGGGCACGGCGATCTCGGGATAGAACTGATCGTGGCAGGGCCGGTCCTGCCAGGTGCCGGTGCCGATGCCATTCTCATCATAGGGGCGACGACATCGCTTCGGGATGTGGCGCTCATCGTAGTCATCATAGGCCAGATCCACGCTCAGGCCCCTAATCTGAAGATAGCGCACGTAGAACAGCTCGATGTTGCGCCCCACATAGTTGAACAGATCCTCCCGGATGGCCGATCGGGTGGCGATGCGGGCGCCGCCGGGCCCGTCCAACGAGGTCAGGGCCACGGTGACGTCTCTGGCCTCGGCGGTAGGGGCCTCCAGGATCAGGTTGAACGACACCACCTCGTTGCGAGCGCCGAAGAGGGAGATGGTGCGGCCGTCCCACACGGAGTTGCGCACCGAATCGGGGTCGTTCGTGGCGCGCAGCTCACCACGCCAGACTTTGTCACCGCCCTCGTTGGCCCAGACGTGGGCGATGTGTCCGGGTGCAACGGGCGTCAAGGCGGGGGTAGGTGTGGGGCCCGGGGCGGATCCATCGCCTCGCAAGATCCAGGGCAGGTAACGGTGCGTGCCCGTTCCCTGCCCCCCATGGGCGATCACGCCGGGAAGGCTCCCCCCGACATCGCCTGCCGACCGGGCCATGGCGAGAACGCCAAACGACAGGACCCACACGACGATGAAAGCCCCAATAACGCCGCCCCATCCCCTCACTCCAACCTCCGGAAACCTTCAGGGATGCACCACACCTAATGCACTACACGAAAAGAGGGGACCTTCCCCGGCCGCCTACTCCAAACACGCCCGGTACATGATGGAAAGCCCAAGCGACAGGGCAGATTTTCATATCCGCCCCCTCGAGTCGGGCGGCTATGGCAAGCCGCTTCCTTGTGATATCCATTGCCTGGGCGGATAGAGGCGGCTCATGAATCGCCTCTACCCGCTTCGCAACGCTAACGTCGGAGGAACACCGGCATGTAGGTCGGATACCGCACGGAGACCCGCACGCTGGCGGTGGCCCGCATGCCGTCCTGATCGACGGCGGTCAGCGTGATGCGGTGCTCGCCCGCCGAGAGCGTAGCCATCACCTCCCCGCCGGTGCCCAGGGCGCCATCCCGATCCGATGCCCAGCTCAACGAGGCATCGGTCAGGGGCCCGTCCTCCGGGTCGTACGCGTAGCCCTCAAACATCACCGGCTGCCCCGGGCGCAGGAAGCCGCCCTCGGATGGCCAGCTGATCTCCACCTGTGGCGGCTTGCGCGCCACGCTGAACGTCCCATCCGAGACATCCTGCGCCGTCAGCAGCCCATCGCTGGCCACCACGCGCACCATCGCCTGAGCGCTCCCGGCCAACAGCGCCGAATCGAATCTGAAGCGGGTCCCCTCCAGGTCGGTGGCCAGGGTCGTCCAGGTCTCGCCGCCATCCGCACTGACCTGCACCAGGAAGCGTAACGGATCCCCGTCCTCGTCGCCAGCCTCCCAGACGATCTCTCGCGTGCCGCCCTCCCAGGTCTCGCCGCCGTTGGGCGAGAGGACGCGCACGTACGGCGGATGCGCGCTTACCTCTCGGGAAGCCAGCACACGATCCTCACACCGCACCTCGACCCGCGCCAGATCCGGGTGATCGGGCACCAGCTCGTAGATGGTCTGGTACTCATCCTCGCCCTCGACCGGATCGGTGTCCGCCCTTGGGGTGAAGGGGTACTCGGCCAGCAGCCGGTTCCCGGCGTCCCACAGCACGATCGCGCAGGAACCTCCCGTCGGCTGCTCGGGGGCGGGCAAGGTCATCCGATAGAGGGGATCCAGCTCCGCCTGTCCGGTCGTCTTGTTGATCACCCCGCTGACCAGCAGGACCTCCTGCGGCGCGGCCGCCCGGGCCGGGAGCAGCGGGAACTGAGCGATGCGAGCCCGCAATCCATTGTAGGTGAAGGTCGAGATCCACTGCGGATCACAGTAAGTCATGACGTCATAGTACGTGTTATAAGGGTAAACCTGCAAGCTCTGAATGTCCATCCCATATTCGCCGATCATGCCGTGCGCATAGGGATACGGTTTCCCTCCCTTAGCGTCGCAGAACTCGGCGTGATAGCGATTCAGGCAATGCCCCAACTCATGCCCGGCCAGCGCCCCCGTCCACTCATCCCCACGAACGCTATTGATCCAGACATTGGCTGGAAACACGACCCCTGCCGCCTCGCTGCTAGGAATGCCATTCGCCTTACCAACGACATGGGTGCCTTTACAGCTATACTCGTAGTGATAAGGCACCATCCCATAGTACAGCGTGTTGGCTCCCAGCGTGGTCGTAGAAGTAGTTCGCAGCTTTGCGATCTGATTGTCCAGCTTCGCCCAGCCGCCGCTACCGCACAAGTCAGCAGGTTTCACAGGAAGCGTCAGCGTAACCGGATGTCGCGCGGTGACCACGTTGGGGACCGGATACGCCCGCCGCAGCCAGCTGCGGATGTTATTCATGGCGTTTGCGTCCGGCATGCGCACGGTCTTCCCCAGCTTGTACGTGACGGGCACGAAGACCACGCGCAGCGGCGGCATCTGCAGGAAATTCACGATCCGGGTCTCCTGCAGCTCGCCAATGGCCGAGAAGGATACACCCGGGGGTGGGAATATACGTATGAGCATCCCGCCCGATCCCGTAGCATACTTCGCGGGGATCACGAAGTTCAGGGAATGGCTGAACACCCTCCGCTGAGGGTTGGAGCGGACCGTCACGGTGCTCAGGGGGTAGAAGATGCTCCCTCCCGCCCCGTAGGGATAGCGTATCTCGCCGCCCACGTTCGGGATATCCCCCTTGCCATCGGCCACCCGCAGGTGGACGCGCACGACGGCCGTCTTGCCGGCGATGAGGGGAACCCCAAACCCATTGGCCCACTGGATGGCCTGGGTGATCTCCACGCCGGTGACCTGCACATGTCGGCTGATGGGGGGCGTCGTGGGCGTCGGGGTCGGTGTGGGCGTCGGCGTGGGCGTCGGTGTGGGCGTCTGGAAGGAGCTGCTCGTCACCACACGGACCACCAGGAGCGGGGCATGCCCTCCCTCCCGGCTGGAGAAGCCTCGGCCCCACGCGCTCCCCTCCTCCGGGCCGACCACCGCCACACCGTAGTTCGGCACGCTGCCATCGATCCACCCTTGCACCAACGTCGTGATATCCCAGCTCTTGTACCCGGTGGACTTGTCCACATAATGGGTGGCGGCGGGGACGGAGTGATAACTCGGTTGGTTGCTCCACGTGATGTTCGGGTACCAGGGCGGCGCCTCCCGCCACGAGCTCCGCACTCGATGCACCGAGATACACACCTTCTCCCGGCCTCCTGACTGCTCCAGATACAGGTTCAGCGAGGCCTGGGTCACCACGGCGTCCTTGGGGATATAGGAGAGATCGAAGCGGATGAACGTCCGGCTGCGAGAGGGATCAGGACCGCTGCTAAATCCCGTGAGCAAGACCGGCGCCTTACCGAAGTTGCCCGTCGGTGCCTGCGCGCTCACGTAGGCGTCGGCGCTCGCGTCGCGGATGAGCTGCTCCCCGAGCACGGGACGGGCGAAGATGTCGTTCCCTGCCAACTCGCCGGGCGGTGGCTGCTCGAACTGCAGCCAGCCCTGATTCGTCGCATATCCCCCGCTATCCGACTGGGCGCCGATGACGTGGATATCGTCGCCGCGCACGATCAGGTTGTAGTAGGGCGCATCCTCCTCCGCCGGGGTGGTGTACGGGATAGTGAACCGACCCAAATCGTCGGTCTCGACCTCGGCCACCAGGATCCCTTCCTCGCACGAGATGTTCGCCTTGAAGAGGCCCACAGGGACCCGAGGCCAGGGCCGATTTCTCTCGCCGGGCTCGCTGCGATACACGTATCCGACGAAGACCCGCTCGACCGTGTCCTTCAGCTCCACGACGAAGTCGTTGTCCGCATAGTCCCCCGGCGGGGGATCCTGAAACCGAATCCATCCCTGATCCGTAGACTGGCCGCCGCTGCCGGAGACCGCCTCCAACACCCGGTAGCGTGGATCCGCGATCACGATGTGCCAGTACTCGTAGTCCTGCAAGGCGACGGTCCCGCCGCCACCATCGGAGGTCAAGCTGTACGTCCCGTCCTCTCCCGATCGGGCGCTGGTCAGCAACGTCCCCATCTCCTCCGGGTTAGCGGAGCCATACAATGCCACCAACACGCCCTCGGCCGGTATGGGCTCCGGAAACGACGGGTCGGTTAGGGTGTTCACGCGGCCCATGAACCGCCATGGAAGCGTCGAGGCGGTCGCGCTCGGCGTGGGGGTAGGCGTATCCGTCGGCAGCGTCGTCCCGGTGGGTGTGGGGGTGGGCGTGGGAGTTGGGGCGCCGGTCGGCGTGGAGGTGGGAGTGGGGGTAGCCGTCGGGACGGGGGTGGGCGTGGGCGTCCAGGTCGGGCTCGGCGTCGCCGTCGGCGTATCCGTCGCCGGAGCCAGATCCCAGAACTTGTTGCCCGTCAGCGTCTTGCCATCCAGGGGGAGGTCATATCGGATCCAGTTCGCGTCTACGACATCTCCGCCGACGCTGGTGGCCCCATTGGAGGTGTAGCCCGGCGGATCCGTCTCAACGATATGGTAGTACTCGCACACGTCGCCATCGTACACATCCAGCCTGTATTGCCCCGTGGAGTCAGTGACGGCATCCCGCAGCTTGGTGCCCCACACCATAGCGTCGTTGGAACAGTACAGGCTGACGGTCACCCCCTCGATGGGGGTGCTGTTTGGGGGCTCCACCCCGGTCTCGCCCTCGTACACCCGGCCGTAGAACGTATAGGCCTGGTCGGGCACGGCGGGGGCGTGTTGGAATCGGGAAGCTGCCGGGCTTTCCGTGCGCTCCAGCGCCTGCACCCAGTAGGGCAGGAGCACGAAGAGCCCCAACAGCAGGATCACCAAAAGCCAACCAACCCGGCGGTGCTTTCCGAGACGGCCCATGAGCATTTCCTCCTTCGGCTCCCCCGCCAGACATGCACGCGACGGCGATACGGCGCGTACGCCGCCGCAGATCACGCCCCGTGGAGGACAAGCCACACTAGGATGAACCCCTCAACAGGATGGGAAAGTAGAGACGTCCTCGCGACCGCCCGGTGCCTACCACCACGGTCACCGGATCGGCCGTTTGGCTCTCGTACGCGACGGTCCCGATGATCCTGTACGTGCCCTCCGGCAGACCCGACGTGTCCCAGACATCCTCGAAGGGGATCGTCCCGCCCGGCTCCAGATCGGAGATCTCGTGCCGGAACTCCCGGACGATCTCGTCGGACTCGTTCAGGACCCGGATCACGGCAACGCCGTCGAGCGCCACCGGCCCCGTGTTGGCGAACGTCATCGAGATCTGGATGGGATCGCCGACGCGGAAGCGCTCCGGCGTGGCCGTAAGGCGGGTGACCGCCCCGGAGGGAGCGCCCAGCGTGAACGTGCTGGTCCGCCTGTCCAGCGTGCGTCCCTCCGGATCCCGCAGCGTCACTTCCACATAGTAGACGCCCGGCGCCACGCCCTCGCTGCTCCAGCTCGTGGAGAAGGAGGCGGCCCCGGCCAGGTCCGCCAGCGTGCGCAGGAACAGCGAATCCACCAGCTCATCGCTGCCGTACCGCCGGATCACCGCGCCGACGACCACGTCCTGAACCCCCTCGGTCTGATCCAATCGTGTCTCAACGGTCACCGTTTCGCCTGGAGCGTATTCCTGCTTATCGGTCGTCAACTCCGCCACCGTCGCCGGGGAGACGGTGTAGGCGATGTCGAAGCCGTAGCGGCGATAGAACCGGACATCGGTCGTCAGGGGGTTATACTGGAAGGCGTACACGGTGATGTTCAGAGTGCTCGTGCCGTCCGGGTTCTCCATCACCTCCCAGGCGTAGTCCTTCCCGGGGAACCACCCCTCGACGGGGCCCGCATAGGTCTGCGGCTCGCACTGGCAGACGGTAGGAGTGATGGGCGTCATGGGAACGTTCAGGCCGGTATCCGTCACCAGCCCCGATCTCTCGGCCAGGCCCACGTCCTGGATCCGGTACCCCCGTGGATAGTCCACGGAGACGGTGTAGAAGGGCACCCGCAACTGGCCCGGCTCCAGCCATAGCTGGCCTCCGGGGATCTCGACATCGTCCAGACCCTCCCCGAAGGCATCCCGGTGCACCACGTAGTCGGGGACCTCGACCTCCAGGAACGAAGGTGGCTCCGCCTGCGCCGCCAGGGTGCGCTCCCCGCGGCTCGCGCTCCCGGCCGGCGAAATAACCCCGAACTTGGGATCGCCGTACAGGTTGTATTCCCACACCCAGAACCACCAGTCGCTCTTCACGTTCTTCCCGCCGCTGATCCAGGCATCTCGCTCCAGCTTGGTGAACGCTTCCCCCACCGATTCAGAGGCGCGCCAGTCCCGATAGAGCTTCTTAGCCGCCTCTCGATTCTCATACCCGTACGATTCTTGGGTGGAGCCGATGTAGATGGCCGCCCCGCTGGCCAGGAAGGATTCAGCGATGTTCTTCTCCTCTAGATATCCGGCGTCGTAGTTCCCCGTCAGACAGGACATGGCCAGGACGAAGGGGGTATGCTTGTTGAAATCGAGCGGGAACACAGAGTACGGATGGTTGGATGGTAGATGGGAATTGATGCCATCCGACCACTTGTTGATGTTGCCGTGACCGGACCAGAAGATGACGTCCTTGTTCCGTGTGAATCCCGGCAGCGCATCGTGAACCCGCTTGATCCAGTTCCAGGAGTCGAAGCAGGATACGCCCCCATTCGTCGCATACTGTGGACTGGCCACACACACCTCGTCCCTGTTCCCCCCGAAATTCCCCACATCGCCGGCCGCGATGCCATCGAACTTATGTAATGTACTGGGAATGCTGGGATTGCCCGCGATCCACTTGTTCTGATTCTCGTTCCACTCATAGACCATGATGCGACTGGAGACATCAGCCAGGAGGATCTGATCCTTAGCCGGCTGATTCCTTCCATACACGTTGCCGACGGCCAACCCGTCGCCCGGCTCCAGCTTGTTGCCATACTGGAACCATGACCACTTCCCCTTGTCCCTGCGCCGGACGTAGACCTTGTCCAGGCTGATGTCGGCGGTGATGATCTCCTCCTTGGAATCCCCCATCACATCGCCGACGGCGAGGCGATCGTATGCGTCGAAGGAGGCGCCGAGCGAATCCACGAGGACGACAACGAAATTGCCGGAGATCAGCTTCCGAATCTCCCAGGTGTGAATGGCGTCCGCGCTCGCATCCGCGTGAACGATCTGATCCGTCCCCTGCCCCAACACGTCGCCCGCCGCCAGCTCATCTCCGCTCGCGAAGTAGGCGTTGAACTCGAGGACCAGGGTTCCATCGGCCTTATAGACGGCGATCTTGCCCGTGCTGGCGTCGCCGATGATGATCTGCGCCTTGCTCCCGCCCGTCACGTTCCCCACCGCCAAGCGGTCGTCCTGGGCGAAGTCCCGCTGGAACGAGCCCGCCGCGGTCCCATTCGCCGTATAGATCGAGATCGTGTTCTGATCCATGTCCCCGATCACGATCTCCTCTTTGGCATCTCCCGTCACGTCCCCTATGGCGAAGCCGTCACGGGTCTCGTAGGTCCGGGAGAAGCTCGAGACCCGGAAATACTCGCCCCAGTGCATCTTCTGTACGGTGGCGTACTTGGGCGCCAGGATCTGCGCCACGTCGTTCACGTCCTTGACGAACGATCCGAACCCGGGGCCACTGATCAGCAACGCGTGATTCCGGTCGAACGCGTAGTTTGAGTCGTGCGCGTACACGCCGATGCTGGCCTTGATCGGCTTCGCCAGGACCGCGGCGCTGTCGCCGATGGTCCGGCCCACGATGAGGTCCGGGGCCGGGCTGCCGCCCGTGTCGGCGTAGGGATGATCGCTGTAATCGACCGGCAGCTTGCTCCTGAACCCGCTGCCCGACCACGCGGGGACGATCTCCGTCTCGCCGACGATCAGCAGATATCCGCTCATGGGCTGCGAGAACCGGGCGCTCATGCGCTTCGCCCAGGCGCCGCCGGGCTTGATCAGGCTCTTGAGGGTGGAGGCGTTGTAGACGTCCAGATATCCCAGCGCGCCCAGCTCGTAGACGGCCAGTTGCGCCATATCGGAGAGCAGATCATCCACCTCATTCGACAGGTAGTGGGAGAACAGCCGCGCCGGGTTGGTCACCAGCAGATAGTCCGCCGCCCCGGTGGCGTTTCGGTGGGCGACCGGGATCGCCTCGCCGTTGGTGGTCTGCAGGATTTTCAGGTTGAGCTCCTGGTAGTGCCGGATCCCGCCCGGCCCCTCATACCAGATCCGCACCGACTCGCCGATGGAGGGAGTGGGCGGATTGGGGTACATGAGCACCGGGACGACGCCGTAGCTGTACGCCCGTGAAGCCCCCTGGGGAAGGCTCGTATAGTCCTGGATCGCGCAGTCGGCGCGTTTGTTCGTCGAGCTGTAGCGGGCCTCGTACTTGATCAAGGTGGGGGTGGTGGTCTGACGGGAGATGGGCTGAAACGCCCGCATGTAGTCCTGGATATAGATGTTCTTCGCCGCCGCCGCCCCGACGTTCTTCACCGTCAGCGTCACGACGAGCCCGTTCCCCAGCCGGGTGGCCTTGTGTTCTGTGACGACCAGCTTGGGCTGAGGAGGGGGCGGGGGGTTCGACACGACCACGTCCACCGTGTCCACCCCGGTCTTGCCCTCCACATCCCAGACCTTGACGCCAACCCGATGGCTGCCGTTCGTCACCGAGGATGGATCCCAACGCCATTGCACGGTGGTGCGCCTCGTCTCACCGGGGATGGATGCCACCTGGACTTTGGTCCCGTCCACGTACAGGACGGCATCCGCCAGCCTGAGGTCATCCGTCAAAACCGCCGTGACCGTGATCTCGCCCGTCACAGTCGCGCCCTGATGGGGATAGGTGATCGTGACCTGGGGCGCCGTCCTATCCGTGATGTTGTCCACCCGGATCACGCGCTCATCGACGGCGGCCTTGCGAGCGAGGTCATACGCGCGCGCGGTGATCACATGGTCCCCGTTGATGTACTCCCTGCAGTCCAGAGGGAACTCATAGGGCGGGGAGTAGTCCGTGAAGGCCCGTTCCCCATCCAGGTAGAACTCCACCCGTTCCACCCCGCGGTCATCGGCGGCCTCGGCGGAGATGACCACACTCCCCCGACAGACGCCGGGATCCTGAAGGCGGACGAAGGGATCGGCGCCATCCGGCGGCGGCGCGGTCTGGAAGACCCCATCCCGGCTCTCCACCGCGTTCCCGCTGGGATCGGCGGATCGCACCCGGAAATGGTAGGTCGTCGCGGGGTCCAGCCCCGTCAAGACGACGCGATGCTCCCTGACGAAAGCGCCGTCCCCTTTCTCGAAGGGATACTCCTCGGCCGTCGGGCCGTATCGCACCCTGCTATCGCTATCCTCGTCGGTCTCCCAGAGGATGACGGCGGAATCCTGGGTGATTTCCTCCACGACGGGGCCGGACACGATCCGCGGGGGGACCGTATCGCACTTCCAGCTCTCCTCCCGGGTGTTGTTCGTCTCGTCGCTTTCCCGCACATCCCCGCCGTAGTCCGCCTGGGCCGCGATGTGGTCCTCCGGCGGGGTGCACTCCCACGCGATGTCGAAGCATCCCTGCCACCGCTCCCCCGGCTCCAAGTCCAGCTCCGCCGGCTGGCTCGCCCGATGCTCGCCATCGATGAATAGGGCGACCTCGTGCCCCTCGACGGCCACCGCGTCGCCGATGTTCCGCACCTGATAGCAGATGGCCCCGTCCTCATGCCACAAGTCGGTCACGATCAGGTCGGGTAGCTCCGAAGGCCCGACGGTCGGCGTGAAGGTCGGCGTGGGGATCGGAGTATCGGTCGGCTGCGTGCCGGTCGGCGTGACCGTGGGCGTCGCCGTGGAGGTTGGGGTAGGGGTGGCGGTGGATGTCGCGATGCCAGTGGGCGTCATGGTCGGCGTGGGGGTCCGGGTCGGCGTCCAGGAAGGAGTGGGCGTGGGTGATGAGGTGGGGGTAGGCGTTACGGTCGGGGTGTCCGTCGCCAGCCGCCGATCCCAGAACTTATCCTCGGTCAGCGTCTTGCCCGTCAGAGGGATCTCATATTCGATCCAGTTCTCGGTCCACACCGTCCCGTCGACGCTCCATGCGCCATCAGAGACGTAGCCATCCGGGTCCGTCTCCCGGATGTGGTAGAACTCGAAGTTGCCGTCGTCGTCGTACACAGTCAGGCTGTATCGACCATCGGCTCCCGTCACCGTGCTGCGGATCAGCGTCCCAGCGTTCGGATATGAGCCGTTCGAACCGTAAACGGAGACGACCACCCCCTCCAGGGGGGCGGCGTCCGGCGGTTCGGAGCCCACATCCCCTTCGTACACCCACCCTTGAAAGGTCCAGCTGGTCGTGAGCCTCTCCCGCGTGGGCACCACGCCGGAGTCGGCCTCGACCGTAGCGCTCATCCCCTCCAAGCCCAAGCCCCCCAACGCCAGGAGGGCACTCAGCGCAACGCCCGCAAGTACGGCTCTCAGGAGAAGATCCCTCATCCGCATCCTCGTCCCCCCAATCCCTTATATCGCAGCTTTCATCCCAAACGGTGGCAGACAGGGGACGCCCCATCCACCGTTCCCATGCAGCGATCACCGTCCCGATCCCGGGGTGGTGCTCTTCAGCCCGGCCCGGGCCAATGCGCCTCCCCCGCCTGTCGACGCAGGAAGTTCAGCAGATCCTCCAACGTGTCAAAGCTCCAGCGCTGGCCGGTCTGGATATGCTCCACCTCGCTACGCCAATCAGAGGGCGAGGCCACGACGTCTACATCGGCCTCACGCCAGATCCGAATCAGGAAGGATGCGTACTCAACAGGTGCAGGCACAGCGATACCACCCTATCTTGGTATGGATACGGTGACCGCTTCCCGGCCATTTCCACCGGAGGAGAGCCGCTGCCGAACAAGGCTCTCACCTCGTTGCCGAAGCATGGGAGTTCCACGGGAATTCGATCATCCCCCAAGGATCTTACCCTATCGGTGGCTACAAAGTGTCTACAAGCGGGCACCCCATCCCCCGAGGCGTACGAAAGCCCCGACACCTGTCCGTCGGGGCTCGGAGGCAACAGCCTTACTCAGGGCATGCGAACTTCGCCCGTTTTCAGGATCTCTCCTCACGCAGGGCGAGTTCCCCGCGCGGCACGCGAAAGTAGGCCCAGAATATGACGGCGCCCAGGGTGGAGAGCGCCATCCCGACGAGGAAGAGGCCGCGACAGCCGAGCATCGGCACGAGATACCCACCGCCGATCGCGGCCAGTGCGATCCCCATTCCTACCGCCAGATTTGTGGCGCCCGACATGGTCGCCCTCCAGTGCCTGGGGACGCTCTCCTGGGTGTATACGGTGAAGGCGGGGCGCCGGACGGCCATCCACGCCATAACCCCCATGAAGCCCAATCCGGCCCCCAACCAATGCGGGACCAGGGCCAACGGCAGTAAGAAGAGAGCGGAGCCCAGGGTTCCCAAGACCGTCGTAAAGCCATTGCCCCGCCGCGCTGCGATCAGAGGCATCACCAGCGCAGCGGGCACCCCCATCAGCCGCGCCACGCCCATCAAGGTCCCAATGCGGGCGGTAGACACGTGCAGCTCGGCGTCTAGATAGACATTGAAGAACGTGCGGGCGATTCCTTCGGCGACGACCTGTAGCATACCCACCAGCACGACCACGCTGACCAAGGCGACGGGGAAGGCATCCCTCTCGACGGGATCGGAGCGCTCCCTTCGCAGCCTGACGGGGCGCGTGGGAAGCATGGCCAGGATGCTCGGGATCATCAGCACGCCGGCCAGAGCCAGTGCATATCGAAAGGGAGCCGGATCGTCCAGCGATGTGTGCAGGGCCATCGCGAAGAGCCCGGGAGTGATCCCCGCGATGACGCTGCCGGAGAAGTTCGCGATAGGCGCCAGCGCCGCGCTCATGGAGAAGACGTGATTACGCTCCACGGGGGTCGTCGCGCTCATCAAAAACGGATTGGAGTTCACCCAGTATAGCGCCAGGCCCAGGCCAAGGGTCGTCCACGTCGCGATGAGCCACCCGAACTGCCAGGTCGCAGGCACATGCTGGGTGGCGGAGAACAGGATGGTTCCGGCCATCGCCACGAACAGGCCGGTCAGCATCATCCGACGGATGTCGAATCGCCCGCCGAGCCACCCGGCCACCGGGGCGAACAGCGCATAGGCGAGAGGGGCAACCCCGTTGATCAGGCCGATCGCCTTCGTGCCATAGTTCAGACGCAGCAGGTACAGATTGGCCAGCACGGTCACCATGCCGCCATAATTGACGACGGACACCAGCGCGGTGCTGAGCAGATAGAGCCGGGCGTCCCGGCTGAACAAGCTCAACGTATGCACATAGCGTTTGAGCGGGTTCACGCGTCGCTTCCTCATTCGTGAGTCACTGCACCGCTGCCGCTGTTTCCCCCGAAGGGGATGCATTGGAACCCCAGCATCTGGGAGACGCCGGGGTTCTTGTTCCTCACCCTATCCCGAACAGATCGATCGACTGGCCCGTCATCTCTCTGGGCGTGTCGCACAGCAGATAAACGACCGCGGCGGCCACGGACTCCGCGCTCATCATCGGCGGGAGTTCCCGGCCGGGGAGGAACGTCTCCAGGAACCGACGCTGGCCAGGGGTGTCCACCATGCCGGGGGACACGGCGTTCACCCGTATGCCATACGCCTTCGTCTGCAGCGCGGTCGTCTGGGTCAGCGAGATGACGGCGTGCTTCGCCGCCGGATAGGATCCCTCCACGGCCGTGGGCTCCCGGCCCAGCCGGGAGGCGATGTTCACGATGTCGCCCTGGCCTCGATCGATCATATGAGGGAGGACGGCCTTCATACAAAGGAAGACGCTTTTCAGATTCGACGCGATGATGCGATCCCAGGTGGCCTCCTCAGTCTCCCATATGCCCTTCGGCATTCGAAACGGGCCGGGGCGATCATACAGCTCATAGGGGATGCCCCCCGCGCTGTTGACCAGGATGTCGATATGCCCGAATTCATTGAGGGTTTGCTCCACGAGCTGCTCGACCTCCTGGGCCACGGTGACGTCGGCCGGGATCACCAGGGCTTTGCGCCCCAGGCCCCGGATCTCATCAGCTACGGCCTCGATCTCCGATCGCGTGCGGGCGGAGACGACCACGTCGGCACCTTCCCGCGCCAGGGCCAACGCGATGGCCCGGCCGATCCCCCGCCCGCCGCCCGTGACGATGGCGATCTTCCCCTCTAAGCGCATCGGTTCCTCCCCAGCCTCATGTGTAAGCTTCAAGGTGTAACGCCTCTGCCAAGTCATCGGGTTTGAGCGCGTGTTGAATCATTCACCACGAAGGCACAAAGACGTTAAGAACGGTTCGGACCTCTCCCTATCCCCCGGCCCCTTTCCCTCCCCGCAGCGGAGAGGGAAAGGGGTGCCGCCGGAGACAGCGGGGTAAGGGAGAGATCCATCATTCAATCCGCCATGACGTGCCCAGCATGCTCACACCGTCCGAGTAGCGGAAGTGGTCATTGGCGAAGAGGAGATCCGCATGGCGCTGGGCGGCTTCCACGCTGGGGAACTCCTCCACGCCGAACAACACCCATTGCTCATTGGACCAACCGCAAGCGCACACGATGATTTGCTTGCCTTCCACTTGTTCGAGGATTTGCGCCGCGCGTGCGCTATTGGCATTGCGTTCCTCCTGAGACAACGTGTACCATGCTTCGGGAAGCCTCATCATCCACACTTTGAACACGGAGTTCTCCATGGTGGAGCGAAGTGTTTGAGACGTGTCGTCCCGGGGCCATCGCACGCCCAGGATGCTGAAGCCCTCGGTAAAACGGTAGTGATCTTGGAAGAAGAGAATTTCGGCGTGTTTGTAGACAGCGTCGATGTCCGGGAACTCCTCTACTCCGGCCAGCGCCCATCGCTCGTTCGACCAGAGAGGGTTCAGCGTGACGATGGTCTTGCCGCCTACTCGTTGTAGCGCCTCCTGGCTTCGGGCGATGTAGCCTCCTGGGACATCCGGTACCAGGCCTCGGTCGGCCGGCACATCCAGAGCTTGTAGATCGGACCCACCATCTTCGCACCTCCTCATGATTTTTGGGAGCCTTGCGGTAGGAGCGACACATGTGTCGCCCTTACTCCCTCATAGGCACCTCCCCCGGTGAAATGACGGCTAAGCCACCATCCACGACCATTTGGATCACGAGGGTCTCGTCCTCTCGTGCCGACACCCCGTTATCTCCTACGCCTTGACTTTGGCCACGTCCCCGGTTATGGCCGAGATACTCCACATGAAAGCTGTCTGTGGCACGCGGATGCCGTATAACGTGATCTCGATGATCTCCAGAATGACGCCGCAGAACTCACGGGTGTCGAGGTGAGCGAACCGGGCCAGCCCGCCGCCGGCCGTCTTGAACCGGCCGGACATGAGCGCCTGGATACCCAATCGCTCCATCGTCCTCAGCTTCTCGTCGAAGTCGGAGACGATGAAGCCCAGGTGGTGCAGCCCATCCCCGTGCTCACGAAGGAACGGCGCGTAGTAGGGGTGATCCTCCCCTTTGGGCTCGATGAGCTCGATCTGCGTCCTGCCAGAGAAGGCGATGACCAGACGCTCGTCGCAGTCCGTCTCCTCGCCCTTGTACTGGTGTCGCTTCTCGGCATACCTCGGCTCATACCACGTATCCACGTTGAAAAACGCGGAGTAGTACGGGAGCGCCCGTTCGATGCTTTCGACCACAAACCCGATTTGCCCGACCTTCGGCATACCCAACGCTTTGATGACGCCCAAATCGATAGCGCTCATGTTCACCTCCCCCTGCTTGGGCCTAGGGTTCCGGCTTCTCGAGAGAGCCCGGGCCAGAATGACCGGAATGCCGCATCACGAGGGCCATGATGCCCGATACCGCGGCGAGCACGACCGCGCCGCCCAATAGCGCCCTCACGCCGAAACGATCCACCGCCAGGCCACCCCATAACATACCGATAGGGAAGCCCACATTAAAGACCGTAGACGTGATCGCCTGCAGCCGAGCCTGATGCGCGGCATCGGCCACGGCACGCACCCGGCTCGTGTTCCAAACCGCCTGAACGAAAACCACGAAGCCGATCGTCGCCAGCGGCAGGAGCGACGCATACTCGATCGGCAGCAGGGCGAACGCAGCCAAGGCCGCCGACGCGACGAGCCCCAGGATCGCATACCGATACGTGGCGTTCCCCCCGTCACGCCGCGCCCCGGCGAAGGCCGCGCCCAGGAAGGCTCCCAACCCGGCCGAGGCCATCAACACCCCGTAATCGACCACGGACCCTTCCGCCGCGTGCACAATGGCGGCCGACAGCCCGATGGCGGGGCTGATCGCCGCCAGGATGAGGACCGTGAACAGGAGCGGATGCAGGAGCCTCGGCTCGCGCATCAGATAGCGGAATCCCTCGGCCAGATCCGATAGCACCCGCCTCATGTCCAGGCCCATAGGAGTTGGATCTGACTGCGATCGCAACCCTCGCAGACTCCAGAGGGCGAGGGCGGCCAACAGATAGGTACCCGAGTTCAGCGTGAAGGCGATGGACAATCCCAGGGTGCCGAGCAGGACGCCTCCCGCACCGCTCACCAACACGGCAACCGCCATCTCCGTCATGGAATTGATCGCCACCGCGGAGCGCACCTCGGGGAGGGGCACGGACTCGGTGAGGACGACCTTGTAGGAGGGCCGGGAGATGACCCAGATGAAGCTGTTCAGGACCACCCAGGCGTAGATGTGCCACACGGTGACCCGGCCGAGCAGGACCAAGGCGGCGACGCCCGCGGTCAGCGCGGCGCCGGCCAGTTGTCCGGCGATGAGCAGCCGACGGCGGTCGAGCGCGTCGGCGATGACGCCGCCGATGGGCATGAGCAGCAGCGGCAGCGAACCCAGCGCCCGAATCCCGCCCACGGCTAACGCCGAGCTGGTCACCGTTGCCACCAGCCAGGATTGGGCCAGATCCTGCAGGCGATCTCCGGCGTAGGAGGTGCCCATGCTCAGCCACAGACGGCGGAACATCGCCCGGCGGATGGGGGCCGGCAGGATCGCACCCAGCCGGGCGGCCACCGCCCTAGTCGACCCGATCATCTCTCCTCTCTTGAATCGCCGCCTCCCTTTCGCCACCCCTCCCACGGCCGTTGATCAATCAGCCCTCGCGCCTCGTCCAGCAGGGAAAGGAAGACACGTCGCTGCTCAGCCCACTGATCCAATAGCACCTCAATCGAGACGGCAAACGTATCCTGAGCATCACCGCGATCCACCTCTCCCAACAACGCCGCCAGGACTTCCCCAACAGCGCCTAGATGATATCGGAGAACGCCTGCCGCATATCCCAGGCGGGCCAGCCGTGGGTCGCCATGCCAGCCGACATCCCGCAAGCCTTCGAGATATCCCTCGAAGGCTACCTGATCCAGATCGGACAGCTCCGCCAGATCCACCTCGAAGAAGACCAAGGTCCCGATGATGAGCGGGACCAACTCCGCGCCCAAAGGCCCACACCCCGTATAGGACCAATCGACGATCACCGTCTGCATCGCTCCATCGGGAGTTTGTCTGGCGAAGAGATTGCGACGAAACGCGTCGTACTGGCAGACTGTCTGCGGCAGACGGTCCAGGGCTTCCAGAAACACCTCCCGCTCTGCCCAGGTTTGGAAAAGCTGCTCACTGGCATCGCCAGGAAGCCAGCGGCTCACGAGGGGATGGTCCAGAACATCGCGTAGCTGCTCGATAGCCTGAGCGGAAGACTCTACGTGTTTGCGAATCCCATTCCGGCTCAGCCAGGGATATGCAGGCATGGGCTCGCCGGTGAGGTAGGCGCCGTTGAACTGGCCCAGATGCCGAGCAACGACGCCGTAGTGCTCTAGCGGCCACTTCCGGCCGATGTCGTCCTTCACCTCCTCCAGCCATAGCCAGCAAGAGCCGTCGGGCCGCTCCTCCACGCCATAACATCGCGGCGCGGCGATGTTGCCGGGCAGCTCGTCCAGCCATCCGGAGCGATATGCCTCGATCTCTCGCTTCCAGTAGAACCAATGCGTGGGATCGTCCTGGCCGGAGATGGGATAGAGCGCTTTGAGGATCAGCGACCAGGGGATGGTCTGGCCATTATCCTGCGCCTGACCCGTGAGGCGATAAACAGCCGTCCCTAAGCCGACGCCGCTGCTCACCCTCTCCTGCTGCCAGTCGATGACGGTAGCTGTTGGGCTATTCAGGGCCCGTCGCACGATCGGGGTCAGTTTCGGGGCGTCGAGGCCGTCCAGTCGCATATCCGGATTTCGTTGCTCCATAGGTCACCTCCGAAGTCTCGAGGTGACCAGCGCCTTAACGACGCCGATCACCCAGCACGTAGCAAGACCTGACGGGGACAACCCGTAGGCCGTCCCCGCTCCAGCAACGCTTATGCGAGAGATCGTCGGCGCAGGAATCTGGCTACCTTGGATATGGTCCAGTGATAGCTGAAAGCGGGAGCGATTGAGGGATGCAGGTAGGGATTGACGACTTTCCCCAGTTGGGAGATGTACAGGGCGTTTTCTGCGACGGATACCGGGCATCCTCGCACGCGAATGAACGGTCGGCCTCGGTGGCGGATCAGGTTGGCGACTACCCCCATCATTTTGCTGACCACATCCCCACTGGTCGCCTCCTGAGGGTTTATCTGCTCTCGTGGGATATATAGAGGAGAGATTTCGATCTGTTGATCGTGTATCCGCCCACGCCAGCGGGTGCAGTCCCCCACGAACAAGATCGGCTCCCCCGGCCGGGCGTCGATATCGCCCTGATAGGCACCGATCACGATGTGCATGGGACGAACCGCCCGGTACACATCGGGCTGGAAGGATTCGATGACCTGCATGGCCTCAAAGAGCGAACCCGGGCATCCCCCCCAACAGTAGTCATACGTGTCCGGGGGCGAGCCGATGTAGACGATGATCCGGCTCTTTTTATCCCGGAAGACCTGGTCCACCCGCTCCAGGGTCAATAGCAGATTGGCCGCGCGCTTCTTGGCCTCCTCCAGGCTCACGTCACCTGTGATCTCGATGTCCCTCAGATCGATTGGACCATACCCGCGCTCGGCCGTGATGCGGATGTGGTCCACCTCCCGGGGATCCAGGCCGAGGATATGGGTGCAGACCACATCCACGGCCACGGGATTCACGCCCATCACGATGAGGTGCAGAGGATAAGGGGTAGGGGTAAGCATGGTGCGTTCCCCCGCTATGATGCCATCGATGGCGATGAACCCGGGCGATATGACCTCCTGCAGGTCGGCGATCTTGGTGTGCAGCATGTGGTCATGGTCGATGAGCCGATGGGCGTCATCCTGGATGCCGATGTAATTCTTGAGCGCGAGGGTGACCTTGGTCCATGGATGGGCTTTGAACTTGGGCGCGTTCACCAGGAAGTCGCATCGGGCGATCCCCTCGGGGACGAAGATCACGTCCCGCAGGGCGGCGGGATGTTCAAGCCGGACCGGCACCTGTTTCCCCTCGTCGAAGTAGTCCGCCTTTACGCCGTGTTTGCGGAGCACCCTGGGGTAGCCGGCCATGGCGAATGTGTAGCGGGTAGGGACGGTGATGCCGCTTCGCTCGCCGACGCACAGCTCGCTGATGCGCTCGCCGCGCTCTCGAAGCGCCGTCAGCAGCCCATCCAGGAATTCCGGCCGGGTGAAGGCATGCGCAAAGAACCGCCTGTGGGCCATCACCACGTTGGGTTTGACCAGCGTGCGCCCGTATGGCCGGATCCCCAGCTCGTCCATCCCTTCGCCGATGATCCGGGCGATGCGGGCCGGGTCGTAAGTATCACAGTGACGGAGGATAACTTTAGGGCGACTCATGGCAAAGCCCCTCACCTTTTTGCTTCCGTGAGTCGTTTCCACAGCGGCCCGGATAGACTCTACAGCAGTTGGCTGATCAGTTGCGCGGCCCGTCGTGCGCCATTGGTGCGGATGGGCGGCCAGGCGGCCTCCCCGCCGATATTCTCGACCACAGCCCACGCCAGGGATTCCGGTGTCATCCTAGAGAAGGACATACGGACGCCGGCCCGGTGTCGAGCCAGCCGGCCAGCCACGTGGACCTGCTGCTCGAAGTGCTCCTCGACCGGGAAGTAGAGGAACGGCCGACGTAACGCGGTAAGCTCCAGTGTGGTGGTACCGCCACATTGCGTGATAGCCAGATCACAGGCTGCCAGATGTTCGTACAGCCGGGGGACGTAGCCGCGTACCTCCACGCCATCAGGCACATCCAGCTCCTCCGGTGATAGGCGTGGGCCGCAGACCAGGATCATCCGCAAATCCGGAACCTGTCGCTTGATGATTGGATAGGCACGGCCGCATAGCTCCAGCAGGGGTTTGCCCACTCGGGTACCACCGATGGTACAGATGACCAGGGACTCGCTCCCATACCCAAGCTCCGTTCGGACCAGGGCCCTGTCGGTGTAGTTCGCCGGATCGAAAGGCAGAACGTACCCTACGAATTTACAGACGCTGGCGACCTCGCGGCGTCGCGGCAGGAAGGGGCCAAGGCCGCAATCAGGCACGTCTTCAAACTCGCCGACGAAAAGGGCCATCCGCCGTTCATGGGAATAGCCTTGCGGCAATTTGGCCCACTCACGATTCCACATGAAGACACCCAACCGCTCCATGGGGCTCCAGGACATAGCGTCGTTGCCGATGAAGTCGTAGATCATGACAAAAGCGGCGTCCGTCTTCACCTGCCCGTTGACCACGGCCATGGACACCTCATAGGCCTCATCGGCGATGATCACATCGTAGTCGTCCTTGCTGACAACCCGACTGAACGTCGCAACGTTTTTCTCCCATTCTCCCATGGCGGTGGAAAGGTACTTGATGAGGTTCAATCGGAAGCCCTGAGCGGCGTTTTCGGCGGGAATGTTATCATCGGCATACTCCGCCGCCTCGGGGAGCAGGTTTTCGCCTGCTTCCTGGAGGACTATGCTGGCCGGGTGGGCGGCCAACCAGTCAATCACCACATCAGGATTCTGCCGGCGCAATTCATTGGCGATGGCCAGATCTCGCACGACGTGTCCCAACCCCAACGATCCGCTGATGTAGAGGATTTTCTTTACTGGCATGCCTTCCCCTCCACGCAAGTCAACGCATTCCGAGCAGAGAGCCTGGGAACTGCATGTTCTTGTTTTCTGGCCCTCACCCCGGTGGCTACACCACCGAAAGTGAGGGCCTACACGTCAACAGATCTTCGCCAATGGCCACCAGACCTCTTCGGCCCGGTGAACATGTGTGTCGCGGATCACACCCGGCTTTCCTGGACTCCAGCCACCAATGGCGATGGTGGTACACCGTCTTCCATGTCCCGTCCTGATTGACAACCACAGCCGTGTAACGCCAGATTCCACTCCGTGTCCCAACACCCGGATGAGCCACTGATCGGTGAGATACATGGTGACCACAATGGCATCTTTCCCGGTAAACCCACGAGCAGTGAACCCATGTCCTCAGCCTACGGGCCATGGATGAGTGGGCCACTATGGGATGATCACAGGGATAATCAAATGGGACACTTATAGCTTATCACCCACACCTGACTTACCTGGTGTCAGCTATCGCCTCGCCTCACCACTTCCCGTTAGAGACAGGAGAGCTGGGGGCTGAGAGGAGTCAGCCCCCAGGCCCCGGGACTACTGTTCGGCTTCGTTCCGTTTCATTGACACCTCTGGAGTCCCGTTTGCGCTCCCTTGGCAACGCTCCAATACCATCCTCTTGGATCCCATGCATATGCACACGAGTATTCCTTTATAACTGTTTCATAGGCTATCACTGCCTCCACGCAGTTACCCTGCTTTCTCAGGATCTCACCTCGCATAAACCAAGCCGTACCGACATCATTGAGCGCCCAATACTCTTTCCAAAACGCATCTACTTCTTCCTCGTTGTCTGGCTTTGGCGTATAGTCACAATTGTCGATTTGCTTTTGAGCCTGTTGTTGCTTTGCCTCATCAGACCATTGGAGGACGATTTCATCTATACATACAAGCGCTCCTTTATAATCTCCAACGTCATATCGCTTAAACATTTCCACGATTCCCTCAGCAGAGCTACCGACCTCACACGACGGAGGCGGTGTAGGAGAGAGCGTCGCAGTAGGTGTCCTAGTCGGCGTTGAAGTTGCTGTTGGTGTATTAGTGGGCGTGGGCGTAGGCGTTGGTCTCGGTATTATCTCCAATAGGATGGATTGGGTTACCTGTTGTCCATGCTTATCGATCACAGTGACCGTCACCGAGTCAGGACCAGGTTCACTGGGAGCCATGTACATCACGGATAACTTATCATCCGGATCAACACTACCACGTCTCGCCTCCCATTTGTATTCCAATGGTGCATCTCCTTTGGCTTCCACCGCGAGAGTGGTACGACCACCTGCGAAGATTTTAGTGATGGAGGCTATGACTACCACATCCGTACTCTGACCAAGGCTAATTTCGCTTACAGTGAGAGGGGGAGGCGGAGTAGACTGTGCACATGCCCCAACCAGAGCGATTACGAAACTGAAGAGTGTTCCTAAAGTGGCTAGAGGTGAGATTCGGTGTAATCTAGACATTGTCTCCCTCCTTAATCGGGTATTTCGAACTGCGCGTTGATGTCTTTTACATGGGTCGAGACCAACGAGACCTTCTTCCTTAGTAGCTGTTAGTAGCTGTTCCGGATAACTTTAATGTGTAGAGCACCATGTACTTCCCGGGTTTTACACCTGGATTGGACTTTCACAGAGAGAATGTCGATCGTTTGCCAAGATGAGATTTGATAGTATCCCTCACACTCTCGCCCAGACAGCCATCCTCCATCTCCTAATGTAGACCAACTGCATATCCATCCATTCGAATTCGCAATAACAGCCCCAACCCTAACTTTGTCACTCGCCTTAAGCTCAACTGTACTGCCTGGCTTGTAGATGTGCGAGGTCTTTGAATATTCCACTCGGAATCCCTCAAGAACCGGACTCCGTTCAATAACTGTGATGGGAAACACCGGACTCAGTACAATGGCAATGGCACCTACGGAAAGTATGAAGCTTCCCCACAAACTTATTGTGCCCAATCTCCATGGATGGAGCGCATCGAATATTGAGACAACTAGGATAAGCAACCGTGTTCGGAAATCCTTTGTCATTGCCTTGTCAATGTCCAATGTGCGCGTGATGACCTCGCATAGATAACGCCATGCCAGGTGGCCAGACAGTAGAGCCATCACGGCCAACAATGGAGCTACAATCGTCACGGGACGACAGGGAAAGCTGGACTGGATGCGATATCTCCCCAGAATGCCTAACACAGCGAGGATCATGATATTGAAGAGAAGCTGGACATGTAGCGGAGGGCCTGTTGATCTTGAGCAAGGCCGCATGTTTGTGTCTCCTTACATACCAACTGGAGCCGACTTCTCTCAAGGTTAGCGTCTTGTCAAGTGATCAAATTACGCATGGTGCCCTCAAGCCTCAGGGTTACTGCCGCCTTGTCCTGCAGCGGGAATGGCGCCAATCTGTTGCAGCAGCCCCAGCGTATCCCACGACCACCACGTTTCTACGATTTGGCCATCAGCTATGCGGAAGATGGCGACCCCAGACCACTTCACCTTTTTCCCCGTTGGCGGGGTGCCCATCAGCTCACCCTGGTGCGTCGCCGTCGCCGTCCAGTGAAGCGCAACCTTATCCCCTTCGGCAATCAGGTGATTGGGCGAGGAATGAAGGTCTGGGAAGGCCACTACATAGATCCTGATCGCCTGCTTGCGGCCTTCGCGTCCCGGAAGGGTTTGCCCCGTGATCGGCTCATGGGTAACCACGTCAGCGTGCATGATCTCGTCCAGCACATCCAGCCTCTGCTGGTTCCAGGCCTCCTCTACATAACGTGTGACGATGGCTTTGTTGCTTTCCGGATCACCGGGATCGCCTGTGACCTTCGATGGCTCGCCCCAGGAGAAATCAGTGCGGCCCCTGGCCGGCGCCGCTCCCAATTGCTGGAGCAAACCGAAGGCGTCCCAGTACCCCCATTCTTCTACAGCCTTCCCGTTCACAATGTGCGAGAAGACGATCCCCATCCCGGCGATGAGCTTCCCTGTGGGCGGGATCCCCATGAGTTCACCCTGATGTGTCCCAGAGGACGTCCAGCGGGTCGCCAGCAGGTCGCCTTCGCCAACCTGATCGTCAATGGTGAAGCGAAGATCCTGGAGGGCGCCGCGGTACAGGTTGAGGAATTGCTTGTACGCCTCGATGCCACGGAAGTCGCCCGCCACGTCGTGCATGACGTAGTCAGGAGCGATGAGCTCCTCCAGGATGCTCAAGTCGCCTGTGCTCCACATATCCAACAATCCCCGGCGCAAGAGTGCCTTGTTCTGCTCTACAGACATCTCGTTCGCCTCCTTCGTGTTCAGACCAACGTTTGAGGGGCGACGCATTTTCGAAGTGCATCGCCCCTCAACTGGGCGCAGCCTATTGCCCACTCTCGGACGTCGGCACCAGCCCAAGCTGCTGCAGGATCGTCAGGCCGTCGTAATAAACGTGCAGGTATGTCATCAGGCCATCCTCGTTGAAGTGGGCCCGCCTCGGACGTTCACGGGTCTACCCGTGGGCGGTACACCGAAGTACGGCCCGGTGTTGGTGCCCGTCCACACGACCTCGGCCAATACCCAGCCGTTCCCCAGATCGATGCGCCGTGTGACCTTGCCGTAATCATCCGGCACGCCCTGGAAGTACAGCTCCGTTGCGGCCACCACGCCCGCTCGATCCACGGGGCCGAGCGGGGCGAGGAAGACGTCTATATCCGGATGGAGCATCTTTGACCACGCGACCAGATCGTGCCTATTCCACCGGGCATTCGCCTCGATGTCCGCCTGTAAGGGGGATAGCCCCGTCGGCTCCGGATCGGGGAGTTCAAAGGAGGGCTTCAACTCTGGCAACTCCGGCTCCGGCATGGCGCCGAGCTGGATCAAGATGCGAGATATGTCGATGTAGGTGGTCAGCCGCTTGATCTTGTCCCCTTCGTACTCGAAGATGTCGATGTGAGGCGTCGGGAATTTCTTCCCAGTAGGCGGAATCCCCATCCACTCGGCCTGATGGGTGCCCTCGACAGGGTGCTCCAGGACGCGGATGTTGCCGACCAGGAACTCGCGTCCGGGGAGACTGCTGAAATCCGGGAAGCTCTGGAATACCGATGCGAAGAACTTCCCGATCTCCTTCTTCGGGAGAGGAGTTGGCACGGGCACATAGTCGTACACCGCATCCTCCGCGAAGTACGAAAGCATCCGATCCACATCATGGGCGTTGAGCGCTTCTTCGAACCCCTGGTGAACCTGGTTCAGCACGGCCGCTGGCATGGGAACGACGCCAAGCTGCTGCAACAGGCTCAAGGCGCTCCAATTGGTCCACTCCTCCGCGATCTTGCCATCGGCGATGCGGAAGATACTGATCCCCGTGGTCCTCGCCCGTTTGCCGGTAGGGGGGATCCCCATGAGCTCGCCCTGATGTGTGGCGGTGCATGACCATCGCTCAACGACCTTATCCCCCTTGGCGATCAACTCCTCGATGGTGAAATGGAGGTCTGGAAAAGCGGTGCGGTACATGATCGCGAATTGGTCGTAGGCATCGCGGCCGCGGATGGGCGGGTTAGTTTGCTCGTGAAAAGTATAGTCGGGGGCATGGATCTCCTTGGCCACCTCCAGCCTGCCCTGGTTCCAGTATTCCTCCACATGGCGGCGCACGATCTCCTTGTTCACCTCCGTCTGCGGGATGGGCGTAGGCTCAGGGGGCACGAAGAGTGGGTACGCCTGACAGGCGCTCAAGAGAAGTGTCAACAACAGACCAACAACCATGGGTGATCGGCTAACGCGTCGCATGGTTCCTCCTCCTTCGCTTATCAAGATTTCCGACACGCGTTGGCGTCCCTCTACCCCGGGTCCTCCTCCTCCTTCTCGTGATTTGGTGCGGGCGACACGCCGACCTGTTCTCGCAAGAAGGCGAATAACGCCTCCAAGCTGGCAAAGCCCCTACGCTCGCCAGTATGGGGGTCCTCGACGGACGCCCGCCATTCTCCGCCCTCGCCTTCACCTGCCCGCCACAGGCGCAGCAGATAGGCGATATAGCCCGATCGCTCATCCGCCCTGCCGGCTTCCGTTCTGCGCATATTCACCTCCGCTCCGGACGCGGACACCTGATTTATGACACAGGAGTATCAGTACACTATCAGCCGAGTATCAGGAGGGGCCAGGCCATTCGATGGGAGATGAG